>CAZHAO010000026.1:0-14073 GCA_964530375.1 uncultured Methanotrichaceae archaeon | reverse complement strand
GTCCCAAGGCGATCGGAAGGACGATCAACATACCCCTTCCGCCCGAGACCCCCGACGAGGGCATCCTCTACGTCCTCGAGGAGCTGGTCCTCCCGATCCTGAAGGATTTTCGGCCTCAGCTCGTCGTCAACTCCGCGGGCCAGGACAACCACTACACCGACCCCCTGGCAAACATGCGGTTTTCGGCCCAGGGGTACGCGCGGCTGAACGAGATGCTGGCGCCGGACATCGCCGTCCTGGAGGGGGGGTACGCCATCGAGACGGCCCTTCCCTACGTCAACACCGGGATCATCCTGGCCATGGCTGGCCTCGACTACTCGAACGTCCGGGAGCCTGACTACGTTCCCGGAAGGTTTTCGATGTCGAGGATGATGGAGGCGAATATCGTCGGGACCGTCGAGTACCTCCAGGGGATCTGGGAGGCGAGGGACGAGCTGACGGCGAAGGCCGTCGAGAGGGCTGGACCCTTCTTCCGAAGGCACAAGAACATCTTCTACGACACCGACGGGATCCGGGAGAGGCAGACCGAGTCGGTGAAGATGTGTCCCGAGACTAGCTGCCCCGGCTACATGACCATCGACACCGACGCCGTCAGGGGCTACGGGTCGTCGGAGAGCGGGTTTGGGGTCTTCATTCCCTTATTCGCCTGCAAGCGGTGCCGCGAGGAGGCGAGGGAGGAGTACGAGGCCACCAAGACCGACTCCCGCTACAACTACATCTACTTCCAGGACAAGAACTCGGACGACTTCCGGCTCTACAGCACGAGGATGCACAACGAGCGGGTCTACTGAAGCTGAGGCGGTGGGACCAGTCGGAACGGGATGGAGGCGTGAGCGGCGGGGCAGAGGCCGTCGCCCTTCAGCCCTCCTAATCAAGCTGCGATTTTTAAGGCTACGATCTTTGAGGAGGACCGGCCGGACCTCCAGGGGCCCAAAAGCTCTATAATCCGCGACGCTCAAAAATATCAGCCGATCAGCATGGCGAAATTACCAGGCGAGGCGGGAAAGGTCTCCATGAAGTTCAGCTCGGAGAAGGGCTTCGATGAGTTCAAACAGAAGTTCTCCCTGACCAGTTCTGAGGCAGCAGCTTTTCTGAGAGAACTTGCCCAGGAGATTGAAGCTGGAGGCGAAGTAGAGATCGCCCACGATGACGTCTCCATCTCCGTCGATCCCGAATCTCCGATCGAGATCGAAGTGGAGCTGGAGGATGACGAGCTCGAGATTGAGATAAAGCTCAAAGCAAAACCGTGATTGGAAATCAAGATATGAAGGGATATAGCGGAGAGATGAGGGAGATTCGGATCGCCTCATGGCGGCGGAGGCTCGGAGCCTGGCTCATCGACATAATCCTGGTGGGGATGCTGGTGGACATTCTGGCGACGATAGCGGGCATCGCCGGAGCATTTCACGTCTTCGGCTTTTGGACCATGCCCGGCCCCTTCTTCTCCCACTGGTTTGGTGAGATCGGGCCCGACGACGGTCTCGTCCTCTTCGTCTACTGGACGCTCCTGGAGGGGTATCGAGGCCGGTCGCTGGGGAAGATGGCCCTGGGGCTGAAGGTCACCGACCGGAGGGGCGACGAGATCGACCTTCCCGGAGCCGCCATCGAGAGCTTCGGCAAGGCCTTCCTCCTCCCCCTCGACTGCCTCATCGGCTGGATCGCCATGCCCGGATCGGGCCAGAGGCTCTTCAACCGCCTCTCTGAGACGATCGTGGTGATGGTCGACGACTCGGCGCCGGAGGGGGTCCGCTACGTGAGGCCGGACTGAGGAGCCGATTAATGAGGATATATAAATAATAAATGACGCCGAGGAATTATATGAACTCAAAAGAGATCGCTCTCTCCGGCGGGCTGATCGCCCTCGCCTGGATCGTCCACTACCTCATGAGGTTTACGGAATCGATCACCGGCGAGCTGCAGGCGGCGGTCTCGATATCAGTCTACTGCCTGATAGTGCTCCTCTTTCGGACATCTTTACTGGAGGCGACCGTCGCAGGCCTGGCGACAGGATTGGTGCTGATGACCGCCACGGCCTCCCCCTTCCCCCTGGCCAACATACCGTCCCACTGGGCGGGGCTCGTCTCCTGCAAGATCTTCGCCGATCGGATGAGGGGCGATGGAGGGGCGCTCCGGCCGTCGGCGGTCTTTGTCGCTGTCCTGATGGCGACGGCCGCGAGCTTTCTCGTCTTCGTTATCGCGAGCTACTACGGCATCCTGATCCTTCCGGAGCTGGCGAGGGGAAGCTCGGGCGTCATCGAGGCCGTCCTGGAGGGGAGGCTGACCTTCGGGGCTTTTGCGACGCCGTCCCTCTTCAAGGTGGGCATGCCGACGATGGTCGCAAACGCAGTCCTCTCGCCGATGCTGTACATTCTAGCCAGGCGCGTTATATCGAAATGGGGGATCGGCGGAGACTGAGAAGGTGCCAAGTCTTTGACGCGGCACCAACCTGAGATCCGATCAGAGATGCCCGAGCCCCGAGACCGCCGCCACCAGGAATGCCGCCAGGGCCGCCGCCATCCCCATCTTCAGCATCTTCTGGGCCATCGACGCCTCGCCCCCGATGATCCTCGCCAGCGCCACCAGAAATAGAACGTCGGCGACGGTGACGGCGACGATGTACGCCCTCCCCAGGGGGGCGAGATAGCTGAGACCGATGGCTGCAACGACGAAGGCTGCGGCGAGGAGGGACGACCGTCGCTCTCCGATGACGATGGGCAGGGTCTTCGCGCCGCTCGTTCTATCGCCCGCCACGTCCTCGATGTCCTTTTCGATCTCCCTCGCCAGGGTCGCCAGAGACGCCAGGAGGAAGAGGAAGGCTGTTATCTCGACGTCATCTCCCGCTGCCCCTCCGAAGAGGAAGGTGGAGCCGGTGAGGTACCCGACGGCGAGGTTTCCCGCAAAGGGCGTCACCTTCAGGTTTCGGGCGTAGAGGTAGAGGAGGACCGAGTTGAAGAGGGCTATGGCCAGAGCGAGGGGGTTTATGAAGAGGGCGAAGACGCATCCGGCGGCGAAGAGGACGATGGACCAGGCGAATGCCCGACCCGGGCTGATTCTGCCGCTAGGTATCGGCCGGCCCGGCCTGTTGACGGCGTCGATCTCGCGGTCGAAGTAGTCGTTGACGGCGTTTCCAGCCCCCGTCACCGCGAAGACCGCCAGGGCCACCAAAACTGCGGTGAGGGGCGCTGCCCCCGGATCTGCCACCAGAAGGCCGATCAGGGCGGCGATCCCCGCCATCAGACAGTTTCCGGGCCTCATGATCTCTAAAAAAACCTGTGCCATCTCTCCTAAATCCTCCTGACTTCCAGGGCTTAAGATCGATCTTCGGATAAATTTATGCCCTCGGCAGGGCAGGCCCATCAAAGCCGTTTCGCTTTCGTTCGGGCCAAAGGCCTTAAACTCTGAAGATATAAAACTCCGAATATGAACGGGTCACGAATCTTCGATCGATCGACGGCAGTAGGCGGGTCTGGAAGGCTGGCGAGGCCCATCCGGAGGCGAGGGGGGCGTGATGGGATGGCCGTCACCGAGCCTTATCTTGGGGCCGAGAGGGCGTGATGGGATGGCCGTAACCTTCGATCCAGAGACCAGGCTCGGCCAGATGGCCGACTACCTGAGCCGATTTCATATGAACCTCACCTTCGAGGAAGGGAGAGTGCAGCTCCTCCGGCTCCGGCTCACAGGCTACAAGCTTGCGGCCGAGATCGGCGACGGCGATTCCAGGGAGCGGGTCGACGAGATGATCAAGAAGGGGTACGAGATGCTGGGAGAGCGGTGGGAACGGGAGGTCGAAGACCCCTACGACGACCCCTGCCAGGCTCAGTACGACCTTCTGGCGGAGCTCCGATCCTACGTCTACAGGGACGTATCCGAGCCCTTCATCGTCTTCATCCGGGCCGAGTTCAAGAAGATCTTCGTTCCCACCCTCCGCCTTTTGACGGAGCTCTGCAGATCTCAGAACAAGTACACCTGGGACCAGATGAAGGTCCAGCTCCAGGAGATCATGGCCGAGATCAAAGTCGACGTCGAGTGGGAGGTCTGCGACGCCTACATGGAGAAGTACCTGGCGAAGGTCTCTGGGGTTCTGGAGATCGGACCCAAAGGATGAGGACATATAAAATTATTTCTAGACTATCTGCCATCGAGGATGCGAACGCGGCGATCTGTTATGGGAAATTATTTCATGGGGTGGCACTAAATTGATCCTCTGGGGTAAAGAGATGAGAGACCTTTTCGACTTTGCAGACGAGCTGGGACCGGCGAAGATCATTCACGTCTACGAGCCGTCGGCGGGGCTCAGGGGTGTCCTGGTGGTGGACAACGTGGCCCGGGGACCCGCCATAGGCGGCCTGCGGATGGCGCCCGACGTCAGCTGCGAGGAGTGCATAAGGCTTGCCCGGGCCATGACCCTCAAGAACGCGGCGGCGGACCTTCCCCACGGCGGCGGCAAGTCTGTGATCCGCGGGGACCCGAAGATGCCGAAGGAGGAGAAGGAGACGAAGATCAGGGCGATGGCCTCCGCCCTCAGGAACGTCGAGGAGTACATCTTCGGCCCGGACATGGGGACCGACGAGGAGTGCATGGCCTGGGTCAGGGACGAGATAGGGAGGGCGGTGGGCCTCCCCTGCGAGGTGGGCGGTATACCCCTCGACGAGATCGGGGCAACGGGGTGGGGCGTCCTCCATTCGGCGGAGGTGGCCCTCGAGTACCTCGACTTCGATCTGGAGGGGGCGAGGGTGGCGGTCCAGGGGTTCGGCGCCGTCGGGAGGCATTCGGCCCGCTTCCTCTCCGATAGGGGAGCCGTCCTGGTCGGGGCGGCCGACTCCTGCGGGGCCGTCTCCGATCCCGAAGGCCTGGACGTCGCCGCTCTCATCGACCTGAAGGGGGCGAAAAAGAGCGTGGTGGATTATCCGGGAGGGACGAAGCTGGACCGGGAGGCGATCATCGACGTCGAGTGCGACATCTGGATCCCGGCGGCGCGGCCCGACGTGATAGACGAGGAGAACGTGAACAGGCTGAAGACGAGGCTGGTGGTCCAGGGCGCCAACATCCCCATAACCGCCGGGGCGGAGAAGGTCCTCTCCGAGAGGGGGATCCTCTCGGTCCCCGACTTCATAGCCAACGCCGGCGGGGTGATATGCGCTGCCAACGAGTACAGGGGCGCCTCCCGAAGGGAGACTTTCGACGCCATCGAGGAGAAGATCCGCAAAAACACAGAAGAGGTCCTGGACGCCGTCCGCGACGAGGGGAAGCTTCCGAGGGAGGCGGCCTTTGACCTGGCGGTGGGGAGGCTGAAGAGGTGCATGGGCTACCGGAGATGGTCGCTATTCTCCTCCGCCCCCGGCTTCTTATAAAGGCCTTTGTGCAGGATATTTCAGCGATCGAGATCGAGAGGGTACCGCTCTCGGATCTCCCTCTCGTTCAAGATCTCGATGCCGATCTCGTCCAGGGCATCGGAGATCTTTCGCTTCTCGGCCGAGCGGAGGGACTTTCGGTCGAGGTAAGCCCCGACGGCACCGGACTTCGAAGCCGCCTCCTCGACGATCGAAAGATCGAGGTCGTCGACCTGGTAGTTGGAGAATAGGTGGCCGAAGGCGATCTTCGTCTCGATGAGAAGCCGGTTCTGGCGATTTACATAATGCCCGCCGCCGAAGCCGAGGAAGACGGGCGCCAACAGATCCTCAATGTTCAATATCGACCTCGCCACGGCCTTCCCGGCATCGGGGTCCGACCACTCCGCCTCGGTGCTCCCGATCTCGGCGAAGAAGGAAGGCACAGTCAAATCGGTGGGTCCGTGATGGGTCGCCTCGACGGTGACCTCGAAGCCCCCGGGAGGGTCAGCGGCCAGGTTCGATACGAAGGACTTGAGGGGTCCAGGGGCCGCCACCGCCAGCTCTCGAGGCGTGCCGCCCATCACCGCCTCCCCGGAGTTTCCCGAGAAGTGGCCACAGAGCCGGGAGGTCCCATCCTTCGCCTGGTGTCTTGAGGCGAAGACGATCAGCTCGGGGGATAGGCCCATCCCCATCAGCCTCTCTTCGATGCCCCGGAGGGTGATCAGCCTCTCGTTGAGAACGACGAGCCGATAGTCTTTGAATCGGCGGCAAATCCCCCCTTCATCTTCCCAGGCGGCCAGATCCATCAGGCTCTCGGCGATCTTCTTGCTTGCCGGGTCCGCTTCCGTGGCGACGACGACGATCTCGCCGATCATACCTCGGTCTCGATATCCAGCATCGATTTCACCATGGGGGCGTAATCGATCTTCCTCACCTTCAACTCTTGGAGGGGCATGATGACGCAGATCGGCCTCGCGTTGATGAGCCCCGCCTCGCTGAGCTTTTTCACCTCCAGATCCATCCTCTCCTTCATCTCGACGAAGCACTGGGAGAGGAAGGAGCCGAAGATCTCGCCGGGCTGGATGTAGCTGTAGACCGCAGCTCCGATCTTTCTGAAGGAGGAGTAGACCCTCATCATATCCTCCTGGGTCGCCTTGGGCCGGACGTTGATGTGGTAGAAGATCATCAGCTCGCAACCGATCTTCTTCCAGTTGACGTTCGCCTGTCGGCTCAATAGCCCGCTCGCGAAGAACTTGTTCCTCTTCCCGGATATGGTGGGCCTGGAGATCCCCGTCCTCCGGGAGAGCTCCAGGTCCGAGAGGGCCGGGTACTTGACGAAGGCGTGGAGGGCCAGCTTGTCCTTCTCGGTGAGCTTGACGGAATCCTCAGAGACCTCCTCCTCGACGGGAGGCTCCGCCAGAAGGTCATTTCTCCCCAGGCCAAAGGTGTTGTCGACGGCGAGGGCGGAGTCCCAGGAGACCCGGCTCAGGGAGAAGGGGAAATGATAGCATCTGATATCCTCGACGAAGCCCGCATCTTTATAGTCGTCGATGACGGGATCGAAGATCCTCTTGAAGTCGGTGAAGCTCTTGGAGTAGACCATGGAGACGGAGTCGGTGTCGGTGGCCGAGTGGAATACGCAGTGGGGGTGGTCCACCCACTCTTTGAACCCGAGCTTCTTCTTCCTCACCTCCACCGGAGCGTTTGGCGCGTAGCTGGCGAAGACCGCGGTCATCATCTCCGCCCCGACGCCCATCCCGGAGGGGACGTTCAGGAGCTGGACCATCTCCCATTCCCTGAACTTTCTCTTGCTCTTGAATATCGTCGATCGATCCACCCCTATCTTCGAGGCGAGATCGATATCGCTGAGCCCTGGATACCGCGCAAGCCCGTAAAGGACCAGCTTCTCTTTTGACGTAAGTTTCAGCGGCATTTGTCTTTCATCTACATTTTTTACTATTAATAGATTGCCTTTTTAGCATTTTGAATTGAATGCCGCTACATATAATCGAGATCGAAGGCGCATTTTTAGCAGGAAAACGAGGGGTGAAGGGCCAGGACGAAAGGGACCTCAGTTCAGATCCGTCACTCGGACCCTCTCTCGCACAAGAAAAGGCAGATCGTGGCCCGGGACCACCAGATCTGCGGCCTCGACGATCCTAGCCATGCTCTTCATGGCGAGATCCCTGTCCCCATGAAGGCGGGGCGGGACCCCCTTCAGGTAGTTTCCCATGAGGGGGAGAGCGTCTCCCGCCACGACGATCCGCCGAGATGATTCGCAGACGACGGATATGCTGTCCAGGGTGTGGCCGGGCGTCTCCATGATCCATACTCCGGAGGCGACGACGTCCCCCTCCTTCAGCCTTCCCTCGCCCTTTCCCGACAGAACCCGGGCCCTCTTGAAGAGGCCGTTATTTTCACAGTGGTCGGGGTGGTCGTGGGTGTTGATGACGATGTCGACCTCCTCGGGAGAGAGTCCCAGCTCCGCCAGACGCCCCCGTATCATGTCCGCCTCCTCCTCGAGGCCGGTATCGACGACGATCTTTTTGGACCCGGCGAGGATGAGGGTCACCGAGGACCGGGCTTCCAGGATCTTCCCCTCATCGTCCCTCTCGAGATGGCCGGGCTTCAGCAAGAAGGCCCGGGGCTTTGCTTCCGAACTCATCCCTCCGATTCCGATCTCGGTTTTCTCCGAGACTCCGACGGCCCTCTTCAGTCCAGGAGAGGCCCGAGCTTCAAAAGGAGGCGGTCCACCTGCTCTACGGCGGTTCCTATGTACTGGTGGGGATCGAGGAGCCGCTGGATCTCGTCGCCGGAGAGAAGGCCTGCCACCGTCGCCTCCCCGGCCAGAACCTCGGCGAGGGTCATCCCCTCCTCTGCGGCCCTCATGGAGGAGCGTCTCATGATCTCGTGGGCCTTCTGCCGACCGACGCCCCTCTTCGCCAGCTCCACCATCACCGACTCCGCCATGTTCAGGCCGGAGAGGAGGTTGAGGTTCTTCTCGACCTGGTCGAGGTTTATCGAGAGACCCTCCAGGATCCGGGCGGTGAGGGCGAGGAGGTGGTCGGTGAAGATGAAGGCCTCGGGGAATAGGACCCTCTCGCAGCTGGAGTTGGTGAGGTCCCTCTCGTCCCAGAGGGGGATGTTGGCGAAGGCCGGCTCGATCTGGGCCCTGACGACCCGGGCGAGGCCGCAGACCTGCTCGGATTTGATGGGGTTTCTCTTGTGGGGCATGGTGCTCGACCCCACCTGCCTCTTGCCGAAGACTTCACTCACCTCGCCGATCTCGGACCTCTGGAGGGTCCTGATCTCGACGCAGATCTTGTCGAGGGTCGAGGCGACGAGCCCCATCCAGCAGATCATCTCGGCGTGCCGGTCCCTCTGGACGACCTGGTTTGAGACGTCCACCTCGTTTAGTTCAAGAAGATCCATCACCCTCTCCTGGATCTTCATCCCTTGGGGGCCGAAGGCCGCCTGGGTCCCGACGGCGCCGCTCATCTTGCCGACGGCGGCCCGGGGCAGAAGCTGGCGGAGCCGCTCCAGGTGGCGGGCCATCTCTGAGGCCCAGACCGCAAACCGGAGGCCGTAGGTGGTGGGAACGCCGATCTGGCCGTGGGTCCTCCCGGCGCAGACGAGGTGCTTGTGCTCTTCGGCCCGCGCCAGCAGAACCCCGAGAAGGCGCTTCACCTTCTCCTCCAGGACCTCCATGGAGGCCTTGATCTGGAGCCCCGTCGCAGTGTCCAGGATATCGTTGGAGGTGGCGCCCAGGTGGACCCACTCTCCGGCCTCCTCGCAGGCCTCGGCAAGGGCATGGACGACGGCCATCATGTCGTGGCCGATCTCGTCCTCGATCTCCTTCGCCCGCTCAGGGCTTGCCCTTCGAGCGGCCCTCTCGATGTCGTCTGCGGCCCCCTTCGGGATCAAATCCAGCTCCTCCTGGGCCCGGGAGAGGGCGGCCTCGACCAAAAAGAGGCACCGGAACCTGTACTCCTCCGACCAGAGATCCTTCATCTCCGGACTTCCGTAACGAAACTCGATGGGATGGATCGGCATAATCAACGCTCTAAAGGGTGATGCCGTCCCCGATAAAAGGAGGTTTTGGTCGCGCGGTCGTCCCGCGATGCCGCCCTCAGACTCGGCGTCGCCTGCCGACCTATCGTTCACGCTCGTCAGCCATCCGCGGGCGGGGCGGCCCTGTGCCCCGTCGGGCCAGCTTTCTTCAGGCCGGTGGTCGATTCTGCGCGGCAGCTTATCAGAACTCTTAAATACTACTATCCGGCTGATATGCCCCATTTAGCCATAAATAAATGTAACTCATAAGATTTAACTAGGCGATGCTGACATGGGCTTCCTCCGAACTCATAGTGATCGAGTTTTTGGCAGAAGCCGATAAGGGTGATAAAGGGATGGCAGAACTGAACCCGTTTGAGATAGCTCAAGAGCAGCTGGATAACTGTGCAAAAATATTGAAGTTGAACGACGACGTCAGGGAGGTACTTCGAAACCCCATGCGCGAACTCCACGTATCCATTCCGGTCAGGATGGACGACGGCAGAACGAAGGTCTTCAAGGGGTTCAGGGTCCAGTACAACGACGCCAAGGGGCCGACCAAGGGCGGGATCAGGTTCCACCCCGAAGAGACGATCGACACAGTGAGGGCTCTCGCCGCATGGATGACCTGGAAGTGCTCTCTCCTCGATCTCCCCCTCGGCGGCGGAAAGGGCGGAGTGATCTGCAACCCCAAAGAGCTCTCTGAAAATGAGCTGGAACGCCTGAGCCGGGGTTACATCGACTCGATATGGCAGTTCATAGGTCCCAACAGGGACGTCCCTGCCCCCGACGTCTACACCACCCCCCAGATCATGGCCTGGATGATGGACGAGTACTCGAAGTTCACCGGGAGCAACGAGTTCGGCTGCATCACCGGCAAGCCGGTCTGCATCGGCGGCTCCTGCGGCCGCGAAGATGCGACCGCACGCGGCGGGATGTACACCATAAGGGAGGCGGCAAAGGAGCTCGGGATAGACCTCGCCAAGGCCACCGTCGCCATCCAGGGTTACGGGAACGCCGGTTGCCATGCGGGATTCCTAGTCAGAAACCTCTTCGGCTCGAAGGTGGTGGCCATCAGCGACTCCAAGGGCGGGATATACAACAAGGACGGCCTGGACCTCGAACTCGCCTGCAGCGTAAAGGCGGATACCAGCTCGGTGGTAAACGCTCCGGGAATTCAGAAGATCTCCAACGAAGAGCTGTTAGAGCTGGACGTGGACATCCTGATCACCGCAGCCCTCGAGAACGTCATCACCAAAAAGAATGCGCCGAACGTCAAGGCGAAGATCGTCGCAGAGCTGGCCAACGGACCGACGACGCCCGAGGCGGACGAGATCCTATTCAAAAATGGCGTTCACGTCATCCCCGACTTCCTCTGCAACGCCGGCGGCGTCACCGTCTCCTACTTCGAGATGGTCCAGAACATCGAACGGTACTGCTGGGACGTTGAAGACGTCTACAAGCGGCTGGACGACAGGATGACCCGGGCCTACCACACCGTCCTCGACACCTCCAAGGCTTACAACATAAACATGAGGCAGGCAGCTTACGTCGTCGCAGTCAACCGCGTCGTCGAGGCGATGAGGATCCGCGGCTGGATCAAGATGGCCTAGATCGGATTCGTCTCATCCAAAAAAGACGCTGAAGAACAGCTGGAGAGGCAGCTCTCTCCAGCCATCATCTGCCGGAAGGAAAGAACTTGCCTTTAGGGGCAAATATATTCTTTTCCTCCCAGAGGACCGGCAAAGCTGAAAATTGCCATCAAATGGATAAGGGATCTGGCCACCTAGATCGAGGAGGCCGCCTTCTTCTTCTCCTTCCCCTCGCCTCTGCCCAAAGTCGGGTTGAAGGCCTGGGGCGACGTCTCCACCAGCTTGTGCCAGTTATCCCGCTCCCAGAGCATCGCCGATCGCTCCTCATCGGGGATGAACTGGCGGAGCCGGAGGGCCAGGGTCTCCCAGTTGACATCGTGGCCGTCGAAGTCGGGGCCGTCGACGCAGGCGAACTTGGTCTCGCCCCCCACCTCGACCCGGCACGCGCCGCACATCCCTGTCCCGTCCACCATCAGGGGGGTGAGGCTGACGATCGTCTTGACGCCGTAGGGCTCGCTGGCCTTGGAGGTCTCCATCATCATGAAGGGGCAGCCGTGGACGAAGATCCGATCGACCTTCTTCCCCCCCTCCAGGGATCTTTTTATGAAGTCGTTGGTCCACCCCTTCTCGCCGCAGCCGCCGCTTCCTGCGAGAACGTGCAGCTCGTCGCTTTCGGCCCTCAACTTATCCTCCCAGAAGATGAACTCCCGGCTCCGTCCCTCCACGGCGGTTATGACATAGTTTCCGGCCTCTTTCAGCGCCTTCAGGAGGGGCAAGGTGGGCCCGATGCCGAAACAGCCGCAGGCGCAGATGACGGTCCCGAAGTTCTCGATCTCTGTCGGTTTGCCCAGAGGACCTGAGAGGTTCATTATGGAGTCGCCCGCCCTCAGGGTGCCGAGCTTCATGGTGCTGGTCCCGAGGACGTAGAAGACTATATCGATGGTCCCCTCTCCAGCGTCCCAGCCAGCGAGGCCCATGGGGATCCTCTCGCCGGTCTCGTCCACCCTGATGATCACAAACTGGCCGGGGCGAGCTGCTTTCGCCACCTTGGGCGCCTTTATCTTGAGGTAGATTATGTTGGGGACTAAAACTTCCTTCTCCACTATCTGGTACATATTCAATCACCACCAGCTCTCCTGAGCTTTACGGCAGAGACATCGAGTTCGGGTATCTTGGCTCCTGAGTCAGTTCAGGCCAGGCACCTTCCTGGTCATGGGTGCCGGTGTGGAAGTGGCAGAGGTGAGTCCTGACCGCTCGCCCGATCAATGGTAAGGGCGATCTCCTCCCCTTTAACCACAGCTTTGGTTTTAGGAGCTTCATAGTCGTATTTCAAGATTGCTCTAATTTCCGACGGAAAACGGACGTCTCGACAGGATATTTGAAACAAATGGGGCTCGGTCTCCCTGGTGGAGAGAGTTAATGCATAAGTGGATAGGAAGTATCAGTCCGCCCAAATGTAAATATGTCTCTCAAAACGTTCTAAAAGGTGGAAAGCGGCCGCGAAGTACGGGGCCCAGACGAGATGGAAATGTTGCTGATATGCCGGAACTCGATTCGATTAGCAGAGGCGAAAAACCGAAAAGATTTAAATATCGAGGCATAGGTTGAATCCCACTGCCCTCTGGGAGAGATATCGATGTCGGAAAGTCACCGTCGAAGAAGGGGATGGACACAACTTAAATGGCCATGCACTCGGTCAGAAGCCTCGAGCTTTGACGATAAGCACGGGATCATCCGAAAAGGCAGCAAAGCTTCAATATCGAGCGGGATACGATGTCTGATAATAAGAAAAAGCTGAACTTAAATCGGGTTTCCATGCCCAAACAGTCTCCCGAGGAGAGGCGCCATAACTTCCTCGAGGTGGCTTGTGGCTACTCCGAAGAGCAGGCGATCAAAGAGGCAAATCGGTGCCTGCAGTGTAAAAAGCCCCGATGCATGGAAGGCTGTCCTGTGGGAATAGACATCCCCAATTTTATAAAGGCTATACGGGACGGCGATATGAAGGAAGCGGTCAGGATCATCAAGGCCAAAAACAGCCTGCCCGGCATTTGTGGAAGGGTATGCCCCCAGGAGGTTCAGTGCGAGCGCCGATGCGTCCTGGAGAAGAAGGGCGCGCCCATCGCCATCGGTCGCCTGGAGAGGTTCATGGCGGACTGGGAGGCAGAGCAGGCCCTTCTGGAGAGGCCCCCCGGCTCGGGTGAGAAAGAGCCTTCGGCGAAGGTCCCCCCAACAGGAAAAAAGGTCGCCGTGGTGGGGGCTGGACCCGCCGGCCTCACCTGTGCTGCAGATCTTGCCAAGAGGGGCCACCAGGTCACCGTCTTCGAGGCGCTCCACGACGCTGGAGGGGTCTTGGTCTACGGCATCCCCGAGTTTCGGCTGCCAAAAGATATAGTCCGGTCCGAGGTGGAGTACGTCAAGAGCCTGGGCGTCGAGTTCGAGCTGGACTCCGTCGTCGGGAGGCTGGTCCAAGTCTACGAGCTTTTGAAGAACGGCTTTGACGCCGTATTTCTCGGGATCGGCGCAGGGGCCCCGCGATTTCTCAACGTCCCCGGCGAGAACCTCAACGGCGTCTACTCCGCCAACGAGTATCTCACCAGGGTCAACCTGATGAAGGCCTACAAGTTTCCGGAGTACGACACCCCCATCCGCCAAGGCAAGAAGGTAGCGGTGGTCGGCGGCGGAAACGTCGCCATGGACGCCGCCCGATGCGCCGTGAGGCTCGGGGCAGAGGAGGTCCACGTCGTCTACCGCCGGTCCGAGGCGGAGATGCCGGCAAGGCTCGAGGAGGTCGAGAACGCCAAGGAGGAGGGCGTCATATTCGACTTTCTTACTAACCCCACCCGGTTCGTAGGGGATGACCGCGGAAGGGTCGCTCGGATGGAGGTGGTGAATATGGTTCTGGGGGGGCCGGACGCCAGCGGCAGACGGAGGCCCGTGGCCGAGAAGGGGTCTGAGCACATGGTGGACGTGGACACCGTCATCATAGCTGTGGGAACCATCCCCAACCCCCTCGTCCCTGGAAATACCCCCGGCCTTGAGACCACCAAGGGGGGGACCCCCTTGGTGGTCTCAAGGCCGGGGGTATTTCCAGGGACGAGGGG
>CAZHAO010000025.1:0-14118 GCA_964530375.1 uncultured Methanotrichaceae archaeon | reverse complement strand
GTGTCCACCGTCCTGGACGGCCCGCGGCGAAACCTCTCGCACCCGTATCTTTTGACCGTCTCGTCCTCTTCGCCGTGCTCCATCCCGTAGGACCGAAAGATGTTGTTTGCGTACTCTTTGACGCAGCATCTCCTCCCCGTGAGGAAAGCCACCAGCTCCGCCAGCCCCGCAGCTGTGCCTTTCTTCTTGTAGAACTCGACAGCCCTCAGGACGAACTCCCGGTTCTTCTCCCCGAGAAGCTCGTAAAGGTCGAGGGAGAGCCAGGTTGCAAGCCAGGGCACGAACTCTCTGGGCGCTGCCATGGGATCGAAGTAGCTCGATATCCTTGAGATCGTCTCCTCGCTCCCGTAAAGCTCCGACTCGAAGACGGAGAGAAGCCTCTCCAGAAAGTCCCTGCTGGCCTCGTCCTTCTGGTAGACTGAAGGCAGATACCTCAGATAAGAGCGTCGGGGATAGTAGACTTTCAACGTCCTCAAAAGAGGCGAAGGCGTATCCATGTTCATCCTCCGGAGTTGCACCTCGATCTCGATGTATCGCCCCGCCGGAGCCTGGATGAGGCAGTCCCTGCCCCCCTCGGAGACGAAGGTCACCGGCTCCGCCGACGAGCCTCCTCCGCCACCCGATTCGGAGGTCCGGAAAGTTATGGTGACGGTGGAGTTCTCAGGGATCTCGGCGTCCAGGACCGCCCGATGCCAGCGACATCTAGGAATTCCGCTGTCCAGAGGGGAGAAGATGCGCTTTCCTTTCAGAGGTACTTCATCCTCCCGGTCTTTGAGCTTCAACACACCGTCTTCGGCGGTGAGAGCCTCGAAGTCGGGATCCTTTCCGTCCTCCCTCTTCCGGTCCTGGCGGTTCCAGTCCTCGCTGGTCAGAGCCCTGAACCCAAACTCAGACATCCGTCACCTCTATATCGTGAGAAGCCTTCTTGCCATCCGAATAAACGAGACCGTGCTTCGGAATGAGAACGTCGCCGTCCTGCTCAAGGCCTTCTTTGAGAAGCGTCACGCTTTTGACATAGTCCACGCCCTCGGTGCCGCCGATCGTCTCGAAGATCTCCGAGACGTAGACCGGCCTTCCGAAGGGCCAGCCTTTGCCATCTGGTCCCCCCTCGGTCGGGTGTAAAAAGTTGACCAGCCCAAGAGAGACCTTCGCCTTGACGGTGGCCGCCAGATGCTCCCGCATCTTCACCACCGTAGCCTTCACCGAGACCTTCACGTAGACGGGAGGGAGGACGAAGAGCTCTGTGGTCAGCAAACGGCTTTCGTCCAGGTGCCGATAGACGGCCTTAAGAAAGCCCGGGCTTGGAACCGAGAGGAGCTCTGGACTTTTTGGAACCACTATCACCGAGACGACGTCGGGCACCTCTCCCCCATGGATCGGATGAAACCTGGGGATGGCTTTCGCCCTGGCGACCCCGATCCCGGGAGCGCTCAGGGCTAGGTGCTCATAATCGGAGGACGTAACGGCTCTCGTGACCGTTTTCATCTCTCGTCTCGCCCGAGCCACAGCCTCTTCCAGAGTTCCAGCGTCCTCTCCGCCCCGGCCGCCGAGCTCGTTATCGACCCTCACCCGATCTCTGAGACCATCGTCCAACACTTCGCAGACTGCGTGAGGATCGACGTTCCCCCGGACGCCGCCGCCAGAACGGTAGGAGACGGTTATGTTCTCCTCCTCTTTTGGCGGGACCCTGCCCCTGACGCCGTCGCCGAAGGTCAATCTGCCGCCGATCGGATCGAGGATATAATGATCGTCGCCGGGACCCGAGGCATCGAGATCCTCCATCTCATTCCAGATCCTCCCCTCACATTCGACTTTGAGGCTTCCCGGAACGACCGGCTTTTTATCGAGGCCCAGGGTCAGGTTTGGCAGCCCCGAAGACGAAAATTTGACGTCATCGACCAGCTCCCCCTGGACCGCAGAGATGGTGTTCGGACGTATCCGATCGACCTTTGGCGGCATCTCATAGCCGCCCCTCTCGATCCTGCATCTCATCCAGAAGAGGTCGGAGCCATCGATCGATGCCCTATCCATCTCCTCTCCCTTTCCGATCCTGATCCTGATTTTGCCGTTGGTGGTGAGGCTTTTAGTCTCGTCCTTCACCCCGCTGGCCAAATTTTTCTTCGGATCGTCGCTTAAAAGAGGATTCCAGCCGGCTTCCTCTTTCCAGTCGCCGCCCTTTAAGAAATCCCACCTCAAGACGACGGAGGTATGCTCTTCGAGGTCGCCCCCCCATCTGCTCTCATAGACGTAAAAAGCTAAAGTGAGTTCACGACCCTTCGGGCTATCGCCAAACCCCAGATATAATGCGTCCCCCTGATGGGGGCTGGGACCGAAGGCGAAGTAATAGACGTTATCGTTTCCGTCGGCCGGAGTGTTATCGACAAAGCCTGAGCCCTGCTTATCGACCCAGGTCAGGATTTTTTCCAGCCGGACATTTGCCACCTCTAAATCCCGCTCTGTCTCGAAGACGATCTCGCCTCCGGTGAGGGGATCGACCGCCGCCACCTTCGTCCCCTCTAAAACGAGGGCCGCATCGCCCTTCAGCAGCGAAAAAGTGACGTCCACCTCTGCCACCCTCGGCGACCTGATCCCCGGCAGGCCCAAAAGCTTTAAGAATTTTTTATAGCTTTTGTCGTCGATCCTGTTCAACCTGTAAATCTGCATCTCTGCGAGCCATGCGAAGACCTCGATGAAGGTGATACCCGGATCGGTCAGGTTCCGATCCGTCCAGCTGGGGGCGTAGATGGGGATGCGGGATAGGGCGTCTCTCACCAGGTCGTCGAAGGTCTTGTCGTCCAGGTTCTCGGTGGGCAGCGTCAGGACGCCACCCCCAGCCTCATCGTGATCGCGTGGTCGCCGGAACAGACCATCTCGGATTCGCTTATCATCACGTCTTCGTCCTCGTCGTTGAGCTTCAGGCTCTCCACGTGATCGACGCCCTCTATCCCCTCCAGGAGAGAGTATACGTCGGAGAGGTGAACGTCCCTCCCAAACCGCCACCCCTCCCCATCGGGTCCGCCCCTGAGGGGGTGGAGGTAGTCCTTCAGCCTCTTCGTCACCGCCTGCTCCAGAGGGACCACCCCCTCCCTCGAGGTTGGGACGACCGAGACCGCCACCCGGACCTCCTTGTAGTCGGGACCCGAAACCTCTACCCTCTTTTCGGGGATCGTGTTCAGGCACCTTTCAACGAGGTATCTCTTCACAGTCCTGAGAAGCCCTGGGGTCGGCGTCGGCCTATCCTCGGCCCCTTTGGGAATTACGACGATCTTCAGCCGGGATCCGTCAACGTAGCATCGAGTTCTCGCCACCTCGCTCGAGGCGTTCTTTGCGAGCCTCTCGAAGTCCTCGAGGGTGACCGCTCGATCCATGTGCTTTATCAGGTGGGGTCCCCGTCGGAAGACCGCCTCCAGGGTCTCGGTGTCGGAGCCCCCCTCGGCGGGCAGGGGGTTTGATACGCGTTTCGCCCCAGCGATCGGCGTCTTGAGGACCACCACCTCGCCGCTGGCGACGTTGCCCCCGACCCCCCCTCCAGACTTGTAGCTCGCCTTTATGTTGTTTGTCCCGATGGGAGGGATCATGCCGTTGATGCCGTCTCCGAAGGCGACCTCTCCCGTAGCCCCGTCCAAGACGTAGTGCCGGCTTTTCGGCCCGGAATCGAATAAGTCCTCCACCTCCCTCCATCGGACCCAGGCGTCGACGACCTTGCCGGCCTCGTTCTTCACCTCCTCGACCTCTATCCCCTCAGAGGCGAGGAGCCCCCGGTCGTCCGCTGGGATCGCCGTCCCCTCTCTCACCCAAATTTCCGGAGAGATGACCGGCCGCCTGACGAAGCTGAATCTCCCGCTCTTCTCGCCGTTCCCTGACCCTATTATCTCGTCTTTGATCGTCTCGACCTGCTCCGCCCAGACGGTGTTCGGATATATCCCCTTCATGGGGAACGGAAGGCCTCCCGTTGAGATCCCCACGAGCCAGTAACGATCTCTTCCGAACTTGGTGATCTTCATCTGGTCGGAAGGTCCGATGAACTCGACCGTCTCGCTTTTGGTGAGGTTCTCTGTATCGTCGACGATATCGAGGCGCTCTCTTCTGAGAAGCCGCCCCGACCTTGCATATTCGGAGCCCAAAATCTTGTCCAGACAAACGTGTTCTCCATCCACGGCGATGACCGTCGCCGTCTCCCTGGCGAGAGATCCGTCGAAGATCTCCTCGAGGAGAAGCTTTGTGCCGATCCTCATCCCCTCCGAGGCCGAGGAGGCGAGGACCAGCTCGCTTCGCCCACCTTCGCCCACGGCATACTCCAAAATACCGGGAGCTTTGCACCAGCAATGCCATCCCACTTCGGGATCTGGATCGTCGGACAAGGAGGCGTCCTCCTTCACTGAGAAGAAGATGTTTACGTTCCCCTTGCCGAAGGGAGAGCCGAATCCGAGATAGATGGTGGGGTCCTCGTCCAAAAGAGGGACGAACGGCTCAAACCCCTTCCCCATCCTGTTCTTCTCTGATACGTCCCTGTACTCCAGGTTGTTGTAAGTGAGACAAAATTGAGGATATTCCCCGCTTTGGCTCTCGCTAAACTGGTAAAAGATCTCGATTCTTTCGATGCTGGGAGGGTGAAAGTTTGGAGATACGACCCAGGTTTCCTCTTTTATCACCTCAACTTCGGAGGACTTCTTTTTGAGGATATCCTCTTTGAGAGCCTCCCCTAAGGAAGGCCTCGTTCTGGAGGTCTCCTCTTTGGAAGCGTCCTCTTTGGTGGGCTTCTCTTCGGAGGCGTCCTTTGGGATTGTAGCAACTTTATGTATGAACTCCTCTCTTCCGTAGTCGCCGCCGACGATACGGACCCGGATCCAGCGGTTCATCTCCCCGCCGACCTCGGTCTCCATGAGATCCCCTGGGCAGTCGAACTTCACGCAGCCGTTGAAGGTCTCGGGGTTGAAAATGCATGAATTATCTTCGGCAGGATCTTTTACTTTCAAGGATATCCAGGACGATCTATCCCAGTACTCCCACGAGAGATCTGGTCTGCTATCGTGATCGCCAGTCCCTGCGAATGATATCGTGATCTCTGCCCCCTTCTTGGAGAAGGCCTCGTCGCTGGCGATGTAAAAGGAGTCGAAGAGCCTAGGCTGCCTTCCGAAGGGGAGAAAATCCTTTGATAGGTCCAGGGGAATGAAGTTGTAAAAACCGAGGTCCGGCGTTAGGGTTTCGCCCTCTCTTCTGGAGATATCGGATATAATGATCTTTTTGATCACGGGAAGCGCGGGTATCGATGCAGAGCCGATCTTGCAGCCGATCCATCGGCTCTTTCTTCCAGTGACCTCCATCTCTTTTATCTCGGCCTCGGGCCTCAATGTGACCAGGTATTCGCACCCGCCTTTATGGTCGACAGCCTCGGGTTTGATTTCGTTCTCCCGGATCGCGCCATCCTCGACGACAAATTCTTTCTCACCATCCTCCGTCCAATAAATCCATCTCCAGCTCTTCAGATCTCCAAGGCTGACGAAATTTTTGAAGCTGAACAAGAGGGTGATCTCTGCCGATCCGTCGACCTTGAAGAGGTCTAGGTGCCCCATGTAGAGGATGTGCTCCTGGAGGTTCTCCCCATCGAAGAATTTAAACTCGCCCTTCTCCCTGAGATCCCCTAGGTGGCTGTATATCGCATCCTTTTTTGGATCCGTGCTGAAGATCTCCTCCACCGATGCCCTCGTGGCGGTGAAATTTTTGGTCGTCTCGTAGGTCAGAGCCCCATGCTCCTTCGTCTCGGCGGTCGCCACCTGGGTTGCCGCCGGGACGAAGACGTTCTCGCGGAGGCCTTCGGCGAGATGAAAGGTCACAGGTGCCCTCGCGGGCCTAGCGGGCGAAAGCCTTATGCCGAGCATGTCGAGAAAGGCTCCAAAGTTCTTCTCCGGCACCTTGTTCAGCCTGCCGATGATCTCCTCCTGCATATGGGTGAAGATCTTCAGGAGGGCTACCCCAAAGTCCCCCTCGCTCGTCGATCTCCACTCTGGGACGTATAGGAGGGCTCGACGCCTCTCATCCTCCAGAAGATCTTCAAAGGACTTATCGATTATCTTTGGCATAGACTCTTCATTCCTTCAGGTGAAAGGGATAGACCAGATTGAACTCGTTGTTGGTGGCCCTCACCGAGTAGGTGATGCTGACGAGAACCTTTCCAGCATCGGACGCATCCTCATGTACTTCCACATCCCTGACCTCTATCCTCGGCTCCCAGAGCACAAGAGAATCTTTTACGCTCTCCTCCATCATCCCCCTGGTGGCGGCGTTGGGGCTCTCAAAGACGAAGTCGTTGATGCCGCAGCCAAAGTCGGGGTGCATGGCCCGTTCACCCTTCGAGGTGGCGAGGATGATCTCTACGGCTTCTCGCACGTCTTTTTCATATTGAGATACGGCGATCTTCCCAGCAGAATTCACGTTGACGGGAAACTTCCAACCTATTCCCAAAAACTCTCTGGCCATCTTCAACCTCGTTCACCTATCAGGACCCTCGTCATCCTATCAGAACCGTCATCTCTCCTCCGGCGATGCTGTTCGGCGGGCCGCTCTCGACGATCATGTCCCCCTGACGGGCTGCAGGCAGACCGTTGATGAGAACCGTCGCGCTTCCAACGGCTACAGTCCCGCCAACGTGAGGAACGACGCCGGTGACCTGGGGGCAGGCGTGAAAATCCGGACCCGCACGCCACGAGGGCTTTCCGCCGATCATCACGTTGGAGCTTCCCGGCCCCGGTCCGAGGGGCGTTCCGTGGCTCGTCGGATCTCCAAGCCGCGCTGCTGGTGGCATATGGTACATCCTCGGCAAGTTCAGTTTATCTTCACAAGAGAGCCCTGGACTGTGAGAATGCCGTTCGACTTTATCTCCATCATCCCGCTCGACTCGATCTTTATCGTCGGAGCCTTGATGCTGAGCTTGGTCTGGCTGGAGATCTCGATGGAGTTTTGTACTGAGTCTATCTTGATGGAATTGCCGCTCTTATCCTCGATCGATATCTTCTCATTTCCGGGTCCATCGTCGAGGAGGAAGGTATGGCCCGACTTGGTTTGAATCTCCACCTTTTCTTTTCCAGATTCGTCGTCTAAAAGGAGGCTGTGGCCCGATTTGGTGTGGATCTCGACCTTCTCTTTTCCTGACGCATCGTCGAAGATCATCTCGTGTCCACTCCTGGACTTGATCTTTCTCACGTTATTTTCGCCGTCGTCGTTCGTCTCGGGGGGCTTTTCTTCTCCGTTCCACAAGGCTCCGATGACGTAGGGATAGTTCATGTCGCCGTGATCGAAGGCGACCACCACCTCATCGCCGACCTCGGGGAGAAAGAAGGTGCCTCTCTCGTTTCCCGCCATCATTGTAGCCACCCTCACCCAGCCGCTCTCGTAGCCGTCGCCGAGCCAGGGGAATCTGACCTTGACCCGGCCAAGCTTTTCTTCGTCCTGGTTGTCTGTTACAATCCCGAGGACTATGCCGCCGATCCTTCCTTTCCCGGACCCGGTTTCGCTCCCTGTCAGCTCAAACAGTCCCAACTCCCCCCCTCCTCACGTTGAGGGATAGGGTGTATCCCCCCTCCCCCATCGAGTGTTTCGCATTCTTAACGTAATATTTTCCGCTGAACCGTCTGCCCACGCCTTCAATCCTTATATTCGTCCCGGCCCTGATCTCGGGGATGCCGATGCATTCGACCGTTCCCTCGATGAGGGAGTTGTTCGCCCTGACCAGGTGGCCTTTTGCCAGGGCCTTCGCCTCCTCGGCGCTGGAGACGCTCTGACCGGTGATCTCCACTTCCTTATTCGATCTCACAAAATCTGCAGCACTTCTGGCGTCTGTCTCCCCGAACTCCTGGTCTTCTGAGGTGGCAACTCCAATAATCGGATTTGAGGGATCGTTCGGGTTATGACCTCTGACGGTAACTCTGGTGACGACGTTTGCCGTGTTCATGTTGGGGCTGAAACTTATCATCTCGCGGCCCCATCTCAGAGAGACCGTCTCTTGGGCCTGGTCTCTCGGCTTTCTGAAGTACAAATTTTCGCCTCTTACGAAGAACTCGTACCCCACGCTTTTTGCCAAGCCGTCGAGAAACTCGTAATCGCTGGACTCGTTATCAGGGGCTGTCGTTTCTGGAGGTTTGAAGGCGGTGTCGATATCCCCTTCCCCCAGGTGGTGCTTCGATGCGATCTTTTTCACGATATCTGCCAGATCCATCTCATTATCAAAGGTCTTTGATTCTCGTTTCACCGACCTCTGGAGGCGGAACGAATGGCAGTAACCGCTGACGTTCAGCGACGGGATTCCGCTGGAGGGAAAACTCGGCTCCAGATCCGTGATCGCCCCGACGATCGTCGGCTCCCTAGACATCCCTCGACTATTGGCATATCCGACGTAGATCTCCACCTCCTGATCGCTGGCCGGATCCAGGATGCCGCTGTCCAGCCACCTGAAGTTCTGGGTCAAAAGGTCCAGACCCTCGTTTAAGCTGATGGTGAACATGCTCATCTTCTCGATGCTATCGTCCACAGAGATGCTGAGGACCGACCTCTCCAGTTCGGGTTGGGGTCTCCCTCCGATCTTTATCGAGAATGTGGGGACGTAGCAGCTCAGGTCGAGGTTTGCCATCCGATCGTCTCATTTGAGGGGAGGTATCGTTAATTCGCTCCCTGCCTCTAGTATTCGCGGGTTGTATATCCCATTTTCATCGGCTATGGGCCTCCAAAGGGTCGGATCTCCGTAGACCTCCGCCGCTATCGCCCAGAGGCTGTCACCCTCTCTTATGGTGCGGATCTTCGTCTTATCCGATGACTGGCGGGGCCTCTCTCTCAGTTCGCCTCCGGTGCTGTACTCGCTGAAGGTGACGCTCAACGTCGCCCTTACGGGGATGCCCTCCGAGGTGAACATGGTGAACTTTTTGCTGACTCGGCTCAGGACACAAGGAAAGTTCAGGTTTCCCCAGACGAACTTGAGAACGGGCGGAGCATGTAGATCCGGATCGATCTTTAAAAGGTCCGCAATTTTATTCGTATATTTTCGCACATCTTCGCCCATCTCGTAGGTGTCGAAGAATAGATCCATGCTCAGCGTCTCAAGGCCTCCCCTGCTGAACTGGAGAAGGGGAGATTCCAACCCCGGGATGTTGATGTTCGCAAACTCGTTGCTCTTCTCCATGGAATACTCTGAAGGGAAGAAGAGAACTGGGATCTCTCCCCCCTCCTTCTTCTTTCCCTGAGCATCCAGAACGTGAATAACAGCCTTCTTCAGCTCAGAAGACGTCGCCGATCTAGCCGTATAGCCCCCTCCTCTCTCGCTCCGTCCTTATCCGCCTCTCTATCATGGAGTATACCTGGTCGGAGATCCGGTCGAGGTTGAGGTCGATGGATCTCCTATCCGAATCCGGACCTGACTTTTTCTCCCTCAACAGATCAATTTCCTTTATTATTTTTGTCTCGACCGGCTCGATCTGCTCCATTTCGGGATATCTTCGATAAGTCATCCTCGGCTCTGAAGCCGCAGAATATCTGGCCGGCACATCTCTCCCTCGACCTTCAACGAAATTCTGGGAGGGCTGATTCTCTGAGCCGGGTTTTGAGATCTGTGGCCTATCCCCCTTTTGATCATCTCCCCGGCTGAAGGGAGGGCCGTTCATCGATGGATGGCCCCTCCGAACGAGCAGGGGGGGACGGGCCATCATCTCCAGGTCAGCCCCCACCGTCGAAGATGGTGAAGGCCCACGAATTGGTGCCAGAGCTTTTGGGGCGAAGATCATCATCCTACCAACCGATCCTTTCGAGCTCGACCGGCTGCTCCATCCAAATCCCGGCCCCGTCCCCGCGCCGGAGATGATCGAAGACGCATCTTGGGACCTCTCTCTGCGAAGAAGGCCGATAGGTGGCATGGTGACGATCGTGCTTCTCTGACCATCCCCTTCGTCGGTGCCAGGCCAGTTTCTCCCTCCAAATCCCGGCCTTCTCCCCGTGCCGGAGATGATCGAAGACGTATCTCGGGACCTCTCATATCGGGATCTCTCTTTGTAAAGAAGGCTGATAGATGGCATGGCGACGATCGTGCTTCTCTCAACGTTCCCTTCGTTGGTGCCGGACCTGCTTCTCCCTTCAAATCCCGGCATCATCCCCCTGCCGGAAATGACCGAAAACGCGTCTCGGGACCACTTTTTGTTAAGATAATCCAAGGTTGGAATCAACTGGCTGCGACCGTCCGAGCCGGCAAAAAACCCTCGGTTCGTCCCTCTCAGGTAGACGTTCCCCCATCCAGCAGCTCCGCGACCCTCTTCGGAGAAGGAGGCGAACCACCTCTGAAAAACCATGGGCGACTTATAGCCGGGACCTGATGGCTTCTCTCGTTCTTCCAGTTCTCCCGGAGCAGCGTTTTGCAGTCCGTACGGATGGATTGAAATGTCTAGTTCGGGGGAGGAGAGGGTGGGGAAAAGCCGTCCCCGAGGGCCCACCGGCGAGCTTATTCTGCAGTTCGGCAGGTTCGGGGAAAGGAAGATATTTATCATGCCATTAAAATTTAAAACGTATTTTCTCTCCAGATAACTTGTCAGGCTCAGCATAGGTGGGATCAAAGGAGGCGCGGCAGCTCGGTATATCAGCTCCGAGCCTTTGAAGCGACGGAGGATCGACCGCTTGAATGTGGTGGGAAAAGGCCGCAGGCTGGACAATGGCCTGTCCAGGTACTTCTCCCTGATCCTCGATCCGATGCCGGATCCCTCCCCCAAAAGGGGAAAACCCCCTCTCATGATCTCAAACCTTCTTCAGCCCATTATGTACAAGCTCTAGAGTTTCGATGGCGACGGCGTTCCCGTCGGCCTTGAGATCGGGACCGACCCACTTTACTGGATACGCATCGATGAAGTTCCATCTCCATCTCTCACGCCCTTCAGCGTCGAGAAGGGTGAGGTATACGCCCTTTCGTCGTATCTTTCCGTCGACCACATCTTGATGCCATTTCCAGAGGACGTCGGAGTCTGTAACCCCTCTCTTGAGAACTAAGTTCTGGTGCTTGGTAATCTTTGGAAATTTATGGATGTGGTCGTTGACGCCTCCTTCTCGAATCTCCTCGAACTCGGTCTCGGCTTGAAGCCCCGAAACCTCCGAAAACCCGCCGACTATCAGGTCGTCGACCTCTACGAAGAAATTAAACCCGAAGTAAGGGTCTCTCCTTTCAGCTAACGGCATCTTCCCCCTTCTCAATGACGTTCAATTTTCTGCTGGCGATAATCGATCTTCCCGATCCATAGCTCTGGATCAGCATCAGCTCCGGACCGGCCGGCACCCTCGAATCACCGTCCTTCGGCCCTCTCGTTCTGTCTCCTGTTGATCTTCGATATCTCTTCGCACCACCTCCTCCTATCGCCATGCTCCATCTTCATTATCTCCTCATGGCTCCACTTGAAGTGATACGCGATGAAGGCCACCTCCTCGTAGATCCTGTCGAGGGGGTAGCCGATCATTCCCCCGGACTTATATCGACCTCGAACTCGTGTTCACACTCGGGGCATCTCGCCTTTATGCTCGGGATGCCGTCCCCGTTTATCCTGCGATAAAACTCCTGAAGGTAAGATATGTCTGAGGCGAAGAGCTCTTCCACCACCCGGGGGTTGACGTCGGGGAGCGCCCCCAGCTTTGTGATCACCCTCGAAAGGAGGATTACGGTCAGGTATGCTGGGTTCTGCTGAACCCGAGGATCCTTGAGGGGGAGGATCTCGTCGGCGGCCGTCGCCAGCCGCATGATCCCTTCCCGATGGAGGTTGCCGTCTCCGTCGATGTACCCCTTGGGAAGGGTGAACTGATACTCCGTCTGGAACATCTCGCGGGCTCCTTAAGACACCCTCTTCATCCCCTCATGGACTATCTCCAGCGTCTCTATGGCTACGTCGTTTCCTTTGGCGGTGAGGTCCGGAGCGTCGTACTTGCTGGGCCAGGCGTTCTGAAACTCCCATCGAGCGGCGGGGCTCCCCTCCTCGTCCATCAGAATTATAGCGACGTTCTTTCTCGCGGCGCTCATGTTGCCCATCTCTACAGGCTTGCGCCACTTTTCATACAGCTCCATGGAATCTGTTACACCCCACTTCAGTGTGATGTTGCCGTACTTATTCAGAGCCGGAAGCTTTCTTACGGTAGGCGGCTCGTTCCCCTCCCTGTACTCGACGACGTCGCTGGTGACGTCGGGGATCGCGGCTTCGCTGAACCCCGCTTGGACTATCCCATCTATCTCCACCAGGAACCTGGTGTTCCTGTACGGGTCTCTTCTCTCAGGCATCTATCGTTCACCACCATTATTCTGCTATCTCAGAGCCCTTGGCCACCTGAGCTATGCGGAAGATCACAAACTCGGCGGGCTTCACGGGGGCGATCCCGATCAGAACTATCAGTCTTCCGTTGTCGATGTCGTCCTGGGTCATAGTCGTCCTGTCGCATCGAACGAAGAACGCCTCGTCCTGGTTGTTGCCCATGAGGGCGCCGTCTCTCCATACGCCCGTCAGGAACTGGTTGATCGTCTGTCTTACCCTCGCCCACAGCCTCTCGTTGTTCGGCTCGAAGACGACCCATTGAGTCCCTTCGTCTATCGATTCCTCGATGAAGAGGAAGAGGCGCCTCACGTTGACGTACTTCCAGAGGGGATCGGTCGATGTCGTCCTGGCCCCCCAGACCCTTATGCCCCGGCCCGGGAAGGCGCGGATGCAGTTAACGCCCCGCGGGTTCAAGGTCATCTGATCTTCTTTGCTGAGGTTCACCTCCAGCTCGCTCGCACCCCGCAGAACCTCGTTGGCAGGGGCCTTGTGAACTCCCCTCTCCTGATCGCTCCGGGCATAAACGCCGGCGATGTGACCTCCCGGCGGCACCAGCTTGTACGCATTCAAGAGGGGGTCGAAGACCTTTATCCAGGGATAATAGAAGGCCGCGTACTTCGAGTCATTTGGAGGCCTTATACCTCCGACGTCCCCCGCCGACTGCTTCGATTGGAGGATCGCAAAGCGATCTTTCATCTTTTCGCAGTGGTCGACCACTTCTGCTGTCAAACCTGGAACATCGTTCTCGTCGGGGATGCAGACTATGGAGATCTCGTCGATCCCCTCGAAGGCCGCAAGGCCAGATCGTTGGTCGGGATCGGTTGAGGCGCCCTGATAGTCGACCAGCCCCACTGCGCTCCCGGCATCACCTCCTGAAAGGGTGGCGAGATTTCCTGCTGGAGGCGCGCCTGGACTCTTCTGCTCCAGCACCACCAGGTTCGATACGCCGTTGACCCGTTTTACGTAGTAATCGCTGGAACCGGGATCTGAGGAGAGGTTGTCGTAGACCTCCTCAAAAGAAGCCCCCACCAGTTTCTCCCCCTCTAGTTTGGGCGCGGCATCTTTTCCATAGGCCACGATCAACTTGAAGAGCCCCTCCTTCAAGAGGGTCGCACTACCAACTTTGACTGCGATCCTATCTCCCCACTTTCCGGGACCCAAGGCTTTGACCTCGATCAGCTCTTCTCCTGCTCCCCCATCGCCTTTTGATTTCAGCGCGAGGCTGGACTCTTTTGGATTAACGCCCACTATTCTGCCGATATAGCAGCGCTGCCCGCCGTTCCTGAAGAAGCCATCAACGGCATAGGCGAGATAGCTCTCTTCGATATGCCCGCCGTAAAGCCTCGTGAACTGTTCAAACCCCGTTACCAGCCTCGGGCCGATGGGCCCCCTCTCGGTCTGGCCGAGGAACCCAGCGACGCTCGTGCTGACGCCCTCTATGGGCTTTGCCCCGACCTCTATCTCCTCTACGTATACGCCCGGTGCCAAATATTCTGGCATATAGCTCCCACCTCTCCAGTTATAGACTGTTAAATAAAACGGTTATAGATCGGGTCGTTCCGACCTCAACCTCGTCCAGCTCCATCTCTCTCGATCTTCCCTCAAATTCGATACTAATTTTAATTTTAGCATCTGTATCGCCCCTGACGAAGTATCTTTCGTCCTCCTCCACCACGTCCTCCTCGCTCAAAGCTCCGAAATATATAACGAACTCCCCCGTCTCTGTCGCCCTGCTCGAAAAGTCTTTATTCGCCGCATGGCCGGCGAGCCTTCCACCGGCTATCGGCCTCCCATCTCCATCCAG
>CAZHAO010000024.1:0-14204 GCA_964530375.1 uncultured Methanotrichaceae archaeon | reverse complement strand
CCCTAAAAGAAGCCGAGGCGTGGGCCCTCTTCAGGTGCGAGCCGAACGGCCTGGACATCGCCCTCCCGGAGGTGGAGTTCCTCAGGGGCGAGGTTCTGAAGAGGGAGTTTAGGGCCGTCAACCGGGGGATCAACCTGGTGGTGGAGGCCGCCGTCGCCGCGACCCGGTACGTCGCCCTCAAAAGCGACCACTACCTCGATGAGATCTTCAGGATCAGGCGGATCGTCCGCCGCTGCGGCGGGCCCCGGGAGATCGCGGCGATGGACCGGCTTGAAGAGCTGATCGAGGAGCGCGAGGGAGCCTGAAGGTTCGAAGCAGAAAATATATAAAATTATAGAATTGATTATCATGCAGGAGAGGCTGCCTTCGGGGTGCGAGGGGCTGGACAGGCTCCTGGGAGGGGGTTTCGAGCCGGGGATCATAACCCAGATCTACGGAGAGGCCGGGACCGGCAAGACGAACATCATCCTTCAGCTGGCGGTCGGTGCCGTAGCCCGCGGCCTCAAGGTTATCTTCATCGACACCGAGGGGTTCTCCGTGGAGAGGTTCAAGCAGATCGCGGGCGAGGGGGCGAAGGAGGTCGGAGCCAAGATCGTCGTCTTCGAGCCCCTGAACCTGGAGCAGCAGCACGCCTCGATAAAAGACGCCAGCAGGATCATGAACAGGGACTTCGGCCTTCTGATCCTCGACTCGGCGACGTCCCTTTATCGGGCGGCCTTCGAGGGGGAGGACAACAGGCCCGTGAGGAGGGCTCTTGCGGCCCAGCTCGGCGACCTTCAGGAGATGGCGAGGAGGCACCGGATCCCGGTGGTGGTGACAAACCAGGTCTACATGGAGATCGAGACCGGAAACCTCAGGCCCCTGGGGGGGATGGCAATGGACCACGCCACCAAGACATCGATCTTCCTTGAAAAGAGGGGCGAGGGAAAGAGGCTGGCGCGGCTCGTCAAGCACAGGTCGATGCCCGAGGGCGCGACCGCAGAGATCCGGATCACCGCTCGGGGCGTCGAGTGAAAAGACTTGCGCCGCCACCACCCTTCACTATTCCAAAATCGACTCAAAAAAAGTTCGCCCGGAGGGGGCCTCCAGGCATCAGGGGGTGTACTTGTTGACGTAATTTGCCGTTGTCAACCCATACAGCTCTCCACCAGCGGCGTAGATCTCCTTGAGAGGATGATGCAAGTCTTCGGTATCGATCTTGGTCCAGGACCCGGCGGTGTCGTCCAAGACCCAGAGATCTCCATCTTCTTCGAGCCGGTAGAGGAGGTTATGGACCGTTGAGGGGCCCTCTTTGTACTGGTCGGCGACGAGGAGCTTTGCGGGGCCGCTCGCCTTATCCCAGACTCCGTCATCTTCCGACCACTGGTAGATGTCTTGAGAGTGATAATCCTGGGCATAGATCGCTCCCGCGTTGAACCCGTCGCCGAAGATGGCGCTCCAGTCCAAATCTCCGGCGTCCAATACCTCCCAGTCGATGGGATTTGAGGTCGTCCCGGTGTACTTCCTCACCACTCCTACAGTATAACCTCTCGACGGTGACATTCTATCCTCGAGGGAGTAGAGAGTCGGGCTAAACATCTCTGCAAGGCCGTACGGTCCCCTCCTGTACCCGCTGCCTCCAGCCACATAATCCACAAGCCCTCCGCCCCGCTCTGGAGTCTGTCCTATCAGGACCCATTCCTCGGGGGTTCCTGTATACTTGTAGAGCTCCCAGTCGTCCTCGGGGTTCGAAGCATAGAGCTCCCCACCTCCGCCGTAGATGTTACCGGCGGGGCCGCCGACTTGGGTCCACTCCATCGCCGTCCCGCTGAACTCGTACACCCCCATCCCCGCAGGGTCGAGGCCGTAGAGATGGCTGTCAACCCCGCCCGCCGAGACAAACTTCTTTCCGGGGTTTCCCACCTTAGTCCACTCGCCCGTCGCCTCTGCGTATCGATAAATGTCCCCGGTCTCGCTCTGAACCGCAAAGACCCTGACATCATAGGTGGGATTCTCCAATGTCGAGATCCTGCTGTTTAAAACTACCGAGTCGACCTTTTGGTCCCAGAGCCTTTCCCATTCAGCCGAGCCGTTGGAGATGAGGAGCAGCATCCCCAGCAGAGATAAGGTCAGCAATCTTTTCATATCCATATTTTGGATTATAATCTATATGAAGATATCCGTGTATAGTCCCGAAACGACCGGAATAACCGCAATTATAATACCGGAGGGGAGAGGATGGGATACTTCCCGAGGAGGATATCCGGATGGCTGAGACGAATAATCGTGCTTCCTCGACCCAGGATTTCGACGATGGAGGCCTGATCTCAGAGGTGAGGCGGGTGACTTTGATCGGCCTCGTCATAAACGTGTCCCTCACCGCCCTGAAGTTTGCGGCGGGAATTCTTGGAAACAGCCAGGCGGTGGTGGCGGACGCAGTCCACAGCCTCTCGGACACCGTCACCGACGTCGCGGTCCTGGTGGGGGTCAAGTTCTGGTCGAAGCCCCCCGACGAGTGCCACCCCCACGGCCACCGGAGGATCGAGTTTCTGGTGACGATCTTCATCGGCCTCCTCCTCGCCGCCGTCGCCCTCGGCCTCAGCTACAACGCCCTCTCGACCCTCAGCGATCTCCAAAACGGCCCTCCCGGAGCCATCGCCTTCTTTGCCGCTGTCGTTTCTATCATCACAAAAGAGCTCTTATACCGCTGGACCTTCGCCAAGGGAAAAGAGATCAAGTCATCAGCCCTCATCGCGAACGCCTGGCATCACCGATCCGACGGCCTCAGCTCCATCCCGGCGGCGGTGGCCGTCGCCGGGGCGGCCCTGGTTCCGGGCCTCGCTTTCCTCGACCACCTGGGTGCGATCGTCGTCTCGATCTTCATCTTCCGAGCGGCGGTGAAGATCGTCAGGCCGTCGGTGGAGCAGCTCGTCGACCGAGGGGCGCCCGAGGAGATATGTCGCGGAATCGAGCAGCTGGCCTTCGCCACCCCCGGCGTCTCGGAGGTCCACGCCATCAGAACCCGCCACATAGGCTCCGGCATCGAGGTCGACCTCCACGTCCTCGTAGACGCCGCCCTCACCGTCGAGGAGGGGCACGAGATCTCCGAGGAGGTGAAGCGGAGGCTGATCGAGTACGTATCGGACGTGGTGGACGTGGTGGTCCACCTGGAGCCGTACGAAGAAGGAGAAAAAAAGGGGCCGAGGCTGACGATTCGATAGCCCGAATCCATAAGTCAGTCCGGCGCCCGGCGCCGGTGGGAGCAATGTTTTCGCGTGCTCCGTCAGAAAACCGCGCTGCTGCCGGGGGGCCGTCGATATATGCCCGGTAAATATCGGCTTATAACGTTCTGAACACCAAAATAATCATATAAACCAATCCTAGTCCTATACAGAACCATTAAAACCATTTTTTCTAAAAACTGAACGTTTTTCCTCCGTTTGAACTATTTCTGAACGGTCTTCGTTCGGACCGGTTCGGCTCTAATTTTAACTATCGTTCAAGCCCTGGAGGGGTTTGGTGAGGACGGCGCTGCAGAAGCTGCAGGATAGCCGTCCTCGATAGTGAGGTACAGAATATGAGATACGCGAAATCGCTGATAACTCTGGCGGTGGCCTGCCTTCTGGCGGTGCCCGCCTTCTCCACGCCCTGGAAGAACGGTCCCGGGTATGGCGACAGGTTCGATCAGCTGAACCTGACTGAAGAGGAGATGAATAACATGACCCTGGCCGAGCTGAGAGAGCTGAGACAGGAGAGCAACCGGGATCGGTGCCCCATGGACGGCGGCCAGATGAACCAGGGTCCCATGAGCGGCCCGATGGGTAGAGGCTATGGCGACGCTTATCTTCTGATGGATTACCTGACCGAAGAAGAGATCCAGAGCATGACCCTCGCCGAGTTCAACGAGCTTAAACAGCAGAAGATGGACGAGCTGAGGAACATGACGGCTGAGGAGGTCGAGGCTCTGAGAGAGGAGAAGAGGGCCGAGATGGATAACATGACCATCGCCGAGCTGAGGGAGCTGAGGCAGGAGAGGTTTGACCGACCCTTCGTCGGCGGCGGAGCATGCCTCCTGGTGACCGACCTTACCGTTGAAGAGCTGGAGGGGATGACCCTCGCCGAGATCGGGGCCCTCAGGCAGGAGAAGATAGACGAGCTGAACAACATGACCCTGGCGGAGATCGAGGCTCTGAAAGAGGAGAAGATGGCCGAGATGGATAACATGACCATCGCCGAGCTGAAAGAAGATATGGAGGTATGCAGCCTCCTGGGCCTTGGCAACGACATCAGGATGGGAGACGGGGGCTTCCAGGGCGGCCAGTTCGGATCTGACGGTTGCGGTTTTAGCCGCGGTGAGGGCGCCCAGCAGAACCGGTGCAAAATGGCCGGAGACGGTGCCATGAATCAGCAGGGTAGGGGAGATGACCAGATGAACGGACCCGGCTTCGGTGGATGGTGGTGAGCTGGAGGAGACGAGAGAAGCAGAAATTTCCCTCACAGAAACCGGGTCGAAGGGGGTTTGTGAGCGTTCCGGCCTTGCATCCCCCAAACCGACAGGCACCATAACATCAAACCCCTGAGTCTCGATAGGCGGTGGGCCAAGAGGCCCGCCCCTTCGAGGCCTGAGGTGACTATAGATGATGAAAAACATGACCATTCCTGAATCCCCTATAGGCTCGTCCGCCGCGCCGATGAAGACCCTCTTGGTCAAGAGCGGTTTTGCCCTGGGACCGTCAGGTTCTTTCTTCAAATCGGCCCGTCCCCTCAGGATAGAGGTCGAAGGGCTCAGGCTTCTCAGCCCCGCCCAGATCAAAGACCTCCTGCAGAATAGAAGGAGCCTAGAGGAGATCAAAATGCTGATCGAGGAGGAGGCGAACCCCTCCTTCATATACCGGGGCAAGATGAGGCTTGACGGGGAACTCTTTCGTCTGGTGGACGTTCACCTCAGATCCTGGGACTCCGAGACCGTCCTCTCGGCCGACCTCGCCGAGATCCGGGGTGGACGGGAGGGGATCTGGTCCTCAGAAGGCGTTGGCGACGTAGTAGGGCACATTGAGACAAAAGAGGGCGTCGGTTATGCCCGGGGAAATCTGGTGATGGGCCAGGGGACCTTATGCGGCAGGTACACGATCCACCTGGACGCGCCTTTTGAGGGTTGATCTCGGTGAAGATCGGCAGGACTTCCGTCGCCTTGGCGATGATCATATCCTTCATGACAACGGCCCTCTCTTCCCCCTTAGACGAGCATCCGACTCCGGCGGCGGAGGCGGATATAAGACCCCCCCTTGAACCCCTTCCTTCGGAAGTCGGGACAGGGGGACCTCGCCTCGAATACGGGCCTGAGGAGGAGGGCCGCCCGCCAGGGGGCCCCTTCCGGGCGGAGGGGGTCGCCCTGGAGAGGGGCGAGACCTACTTCCTCCATATATGGCTGATAGATACGAAGCAGATCCCCCCGGCCGTTGCTAGAGGTCTCCTGAAAGAGAACAGGAGCCTCGATGAGATCCGAGAAGAGATCGCCAAGTCTGAGGGGAACACCACCACCAGAGGTGGCATGACCTTGGGCGATCGTCGATACATCCTGGTCAACATCATCCAGACCTTCGCAGGCAACAGCTCCGTCCTGGAAGCCGACCTGGTGGAGTTCGATCAGATGATGAGGAGCGGCGAAGATCTTGTGACGGGCCACATAGCCATCGAAACCCACGAGGTGGACGGAGCCCGGGTGGGCGAAGGGAATCTGACTCTGAACGTCGATGACGAGATGGCGAGCTACAGGCTGACCTTTTCGGACCCGCTGCCAGAGACGGGCCAAAATGGCGGAGGAGGCCCATGTCCCTGGTAGATGTCGCCGGCCTGGAGAAGAGCTATCGGGTGGGCGAGATGGACGTTCCCGTCCTCAAAGGGATCGAGCTTGAGATAGACGACGGGGAGTTCTTGGCTCTGATGGGCCCCTCGGGCTGCGGAAAGAGCACCCTCATGAACATCCTAGGGTGTCTCGATCGGCCCTCGAGGGGGAGGGTGCTCCTGAAGGGGCAGGACCTGAGCCGGCTGTCCGACAGGGACCTGGCTCGGATAAGAAGAGACGAGATAGGGTTCGTCTTCCAGAGCTTCAACCTCATCGGCAGGATCTCAAATCTCAAGAACGTCGAGCTTCCGATGACCCTCAAAGAGACGGCGAAGGACGTCAGGAGAGATCGGGCGATAGAGCTTCTCGAGTCCGTGGGCCTCGGCCAAAGGCTCGACTACAGCCCCTCCAACCTATCCGGGGGAGAGAGGCAGAGGGTGGCGATCGCCAGAGCCCTCGCCAACGATCCGTCCATCATCCTCGCCGACGAGCCGACGGGAAACCTCGACGAAAAGAGCAGAGAAGAGATTATGGAAATTATGTACCAGCTGAACAGAGAAGGCCGCACAATTGTCATGGTGACCCACGATCTTGAAACTACAAAAGATTGCGGCCGCGTGGTATGGATGAGAGACGGCCAGGTCCAGAAGGTGACGAGATGAAGTCGAGATCGAATCTGGCTTTGGTTCTTGCGTTCGTCCTGATCCTGACCTCGGCCTCATCCCTCCTGATGGCGGCTTCTGCTTATCCCTACAGCTACATGTACCGCTGTCCCGAGCCGACGATCACCATAAGCTCCTCGATCTCGCCCGAGGTTCTGATGCCCGGCGATACGGGGATCGTCTCGATAGTGATCGAGAACTGTGCCGACCAGTACGTCGTCTCCTACCAGAAGGAGGACTTCTCCTTTACAGTGCCGATATACAGAGTCGAGCTCTCTGGGGCCGAAGGGCTGGAGGTTTTGACAGACCACTATGAGAACGTAGGAACCATAGGCCCCGGCGACCAGATCGAGATATACTTCAAGATAAGGGTCGACGATACCGTAACCGACGGTAACTACTTCCTGGACGCAAAGCTCGTCAGCGGGTACGAAGAGGCTCCAGAAGAGGTCAACCGGAAGATCAAGGTGCGGGTGGACTCCTCCGACGTCGTGCTGATCCAGGCCGACGTTCCAACCCCGACCAGCGCGAGCCTGGACGTTGCAAACCCGAGAGAGAACACCCTCAACGCGGTGACGATCATGCCCGAGGCCGATGGCGTGGAGTTCTCGCCGAAGGAGTACTACATCGGCACCATGGAGTCTGACGAGATCTTCACCATCGACTTCGATCTCAACTCTCCTTCGACGGCTGAAAAGATCGATCTCGGCTTCAAGGCACGGTTCAAGAACGGGGATACCTGGCACGAGTCCGAGGTTTACACCACGGCCCTGACGAGCGGATCAGCCCCCCCTGACGCCAGGGGTCCGCCCGGCCAGGGGAGAGCCGGGACGACGATGGCCGCAGCGGCGATCCTTTTGCCGACGGTGATCGGCGGCGCCTACTTCTGGCGGAGGAGGGCGAGGAGACCTTGACCTCATCCTCGACGGAGCCCCGGAGGGAGGTCCCTTGAGGCTGGGCGATATGCTCCAGTACGTCCTCTTGAGCTTCAAAGCCGATCGGAGGAGGGCGTTAATGTCGAGCCTCGGGATCATCATCGGCGTCGTCTCGATAATCGCCCTCCTCTCGGTGGGCCAGGGTCTCTACGGCGGCGTCAGCGAGCGGTTCGGCGACCTCGACATGGACCTCATCACTGTGAGGCCGGGATCGGGGATGGGGATGGGGCCTGGAGAGAGGCCCGCGTCGACCCCCGAAGAGCCCGCCGAGTTCGACGATAAGGACGTGAAGATCATCGACAACGTCCTGGGGGTCAAGGCCGTATATCCCCTCAAGACCACCAGGGCTCTCCTCTCCTTCCGAGGCGACAACTCGTCGGTGAGCGTCATCGGGATATCACCCGAGGAGCATGACGACCTGAAGGACGTGGTGGCTCGGGGCCGGTTTTTGACCGGCTCCGACTACAAGGCTGCCGTCGTCAGCTCCGATTTAGCTGGGGACTTCTTCAGGATGGACATATCCCCGGGAAACCAGATAAGGCTCTCCTTGGTGGATGAGGACCGCTATATGGACTTCAAGGTGGTGGGGGTCCTGGAGGAGGATGAAGACCCATCTTACGCTTCAGATACCGGCATTTACATAACCCACAAGGCGATGGACGACTTCCTCGACGTCGATGAGTACCATTACGACAGCATCATCGTGAGGGCCGAGGACCCGGCCCAGGTGGAGCCTCTGGCCGAAGAGGTCGAGAAGGATCTGGCCAGGATTCACAGGGACGAGGCCTACAACGCTGAGGCTCTCTCGACGAGGTTTGAGTCGATGCTGGAGGTGCTGAACATGATCAAGTACGCTCTGGCGGGGATCGGCTCCATATCTCTCATCGTGGGGGCGATCGGGATATCCAACGTCATGATGCTGACCGTCAAAGAGCGTACCCACGAGATCGGAGTGATGAAGGCGATCGGGGCCACCACCTGGGAGATCAGGACCCTCTACCTCCTGGAGGCGGGGATGCTCGGCCTTGCCAGCAGCCTGCTGGGGATCGCCCTGGGCGTGCTCGTCTCCGACTTCGTCGGCTCGGTGGCGAAGATACCCCAGGAGGTGACGCTCACGTCTGTGGCCTTCGGCCTCGTATTCGGCGTCTTGATCACCACCGTCGCCGGGATCTATCCCGCCAACAATGCGGCGATGCTCGACCCCATCGAGGCCCTCCGGGCGGAGTGATGGAGGAATGGCGAAGGTTCGAGGTCGCCAGGCCCGCCCCGAAAGCTCTCTGGTGAGATATGCCGTTTCGTTTTCCTCCTCTCCCTCCCCAGAGGGCCGGGACCGCAGGCTTGGCCCAACATCTCGTCGAGGTTTGACGGAGGGAAGATGTCCCTGTTCGAAGATGATCTTTAGGCGCGGAAGCGACCTGATCGAAGATGATCTTGCGGCGCGGAAGCGAACCTCATAGCCGTCATTTTCGGACCCGCCCCGATAGCTCTCCGGCGATGTACCCTCCCGTCTCGTTTCATCCCTCCACATCCATCGCCGGGAGCCGGGACCGCGGGATTGGGCTGCCCTCGCGTATATCGGATAATTCTATTAGATGCGATCGGGTCGACGGAAAAAGATGAGAGCGGGACGCGAGGTCTCGTCCCGCACCTCCCGAACCAAAAACGGACTTTTTTTTCTTCGCCTCAATCGCCAGGCTGCATGATCCTGCCGATAATCCTGCCGTAGGCGGGTCTCGCTATGAAGACGCCGATGAGAACCCCCGCGATGGTGATCAGGGCGAAGCTCTTGAAGGCTCCAAAGCCCATCCCGAATAATGGCAGCATGGCGACGATGGTGGTGGCCGCCGCGGCCATGATGATCCTGAAGGCGCTGGAGAGCCGTGCGAGGTAGATCTTGCCGCTGGGCATCTTCCCCTCGTAGAGGAGCTCGTCGGTGATGATCACCAGGTGATCGACGCCGGTGCCGATGACGGCGATGATCCCCGCGATGCTGGGCAGGTCAAGCTGCTGCTTGAGGAGGACGGCGAGGGCGAGGAGCATCAGAACCTCGCTGAAGGAGGTGGCCACCATGGGGACGACGATCTTCGGCTCGCGGTACCTGATGAATATCACCAGGCCCACCGCCAGGATCGCCACGATCCCGGCGATCAAAACCTGTTTTTTGAACTGCTCTCCGAGGGCCGCCGTCACCTGGCCGGAGCCGATGATCTCTACGTTCACGGGGAGAGCCCCCTCCCTCAGGTGGATGTAGAGCTCATGGGCCCTCTGGCTGTCGCCTCCGACCTGGGCCACCATATTTCTCATGGGGGCCACATCGAGGCTCGCCGCCAGATCCTGGGCGAGGGGCGCCGAGAATATCAGCTCCTCGTCCAGGTGCATCGATATCTCGTGGTCCATCCTGTTCCTGGTGGCTCCGATCTCGACGGCCGCCTTCTGGAAGGCGAGAGCCCCCTCCTCCGAGAGGGTGAAGGGCACTCCCCAGTTTCCGTTCTGGTCGCCCTGGGGAAGGGAGACGTCTTCGATCTCGTCTCCGTAGAGGACGTGCATCGACTCGTTTCCTTTCGTCTGGATCCTGATCTCGAAGACGCCGGGCTTTCCGACGATCTCCTGAGCGTCGGCGATGCTGACGCCGGCGAGATCGATGAGGATGAACTTGTTGTCGACTATCCGGACCTTGATGTCCTGGAGTCCGAGACGGTTCAGCTTCCTGTCTAAGATCTGCTTCGTCTCGTCGACCGTCTCCTCGGTCACCCCCTCAGAGAAGCCGGCGTCCCCCGGGGCGAGGGTCCCGCCGACGGGGGCGAGGATCTCCTCGAGATCCTCTCTTGTGACGTTCGATCTGATCTCGAAAGATAAGGGGTCAGACCCCAGGTACTTGACGTCGGCGTCGAGGGAGCTCTCCAGATAGTTCATGATAACCCCCACCGGAGAGCCCGTGATGGTGATCCTGGTGGCGTTGCCCCTGGGGGTGACGGTGGCCTGGGGATAGCCCAGGTCCTCGATGACGGCCGCAGAGGCTCTCCCTTCGACGGTGATGGTGTAGTCGGTGCTTCCGGGATGCCATTCGACCTCCGCGGGCCCGTTCAGTCCGTCGCCGAACTGTTTCTCCAGGATCTTCGTCGGATCGACCTGGGGCTCTATTATCGCGCCCTGAAGCTTCAGCTGGAGCCAGGAGCCGCCCTCCAGGTCCAGGCCGTACTTGAGCCGCGTATGGAGGCCGCCGTCGCCGGGAACCGGAGCGAGGATGATCAGGGCGGCAAAGACCGCCACGAAGAAGATTATGACCCTCGGGTCTTTGGTTATCTCTGTCATCGTCTCTGCCTCCGGGCTCCCGCCTTCTTCGGACGGGCCAGGTACCACCGAAGGGCGTTGGAGTTCATCACCCAGCAGTTCATGAGGCCTGCGATAAGGCCGAAGATGAGGACCACCGATATGTCAAAGAGGATGTTGATCTGGGTGAAGGAGGGTGATATGAGATATGAGAAGGCCGAGACGAGGAAGAGCGCGAAGATGGCGCAGAAGGTGGTGCTGGTCATGGCTATCCCTGTCCTAAAGGCCCCCAGGACCTTATCCTCGGTCTTTCCCTTCCGTTTCAGGACCCTGTTGTTGAGGAGGATGTTGCTGTCGACGGAGTAGCCTATGAGCATCAGAAGGGCGGCCACCGTCGCTAAAGAGAGCTCCACCCCCGTTATGTCCATGGCGGCGACGGTGATCATGATGTCGGATAAGGCGGCCAGAATGACCGTCAGGGCGACAAAAGGCGTCCTGAATATCATGAAAACCACCGCCGCCATGAAGAGGAAGGATAGCGGTATGTAGGTCTTGGCCTGCTCCTGGAGCCTCGTGCTGTAGACCGGCCCCATGTACTTGATCTCAGCGTCCTGGTACTCGGCGTCGATCATCGCCGAGAGTTCTTTGTACTCAGCGTCTTCCATGGGACCCAGCTGGATCATGTACCGATGGCCCACGTCCCTCATGTCCAGCACCGGGTAGTCCGCCAGCTTCGCTGATATCTCGCCCTCCGATTCGACGACGGGAACTGTGACTATGGTGCCTCCCGTGAACTCTACCCCCAGGTTCACGGGCGATCCCGTCTTGATGTAAGTAAAGCCCAGGATGGAGAGCGCCACCGCCAGCACGGCGAGGGAGATCGCCACCATTTTTCTGGGTTCGTATTTAGAGATGAAGGTCTCTGGATCCATACAAGTATCCTCTTTCGCACAAACCGAATTCAACGTATTTACGGGTTATCGTTTATCGCGTTTTCTTCATAACTCTCATCGAAACGTGATCTTCACTTCTTCTCCCACTTCTTGAGGTTTGCCACCTCGGAGAGGGTCCTTCCCCGCTTGATCTCCTCGCGGAGCCTGCTCTCGGTCTTCTCGACCTCTTTCGCCCTCCGGGCGATCTCGTACCCCCTCTCCCTGGGAACGACGACGACGCCGGAGTCGTCGCCGACGATGATGTCGCCGGGCCTGACCGACTGGCCGCCGCAGGTTATCTCGGCGTTGATCTCTCCCATCCCCTTCGGCTCACCGGCGCACGGAGTGATGGAGCTGGCGAAGATGGGGTAGTCGAGCTCTCTCACCTCGTCGAGATCCCTCACGGCGCCGTCGATGACGACCCCCGCCACCCCCTTCATCTTGCAGCTCTGGGTGGCGAGCCCCCCCCAGCAGGAGATGTACCTGCTCCCGTTGTAGATAACGATGACGTTCTCGGGGCCCGCGAGGTCGATCGCCTCGACGGACTTCGCCCAGTCCCCTTCGAAGGTCTGGACAGTTATCGCCTTTCCCACGATCTTCTTATTCGGGTTTATGGGGAGGACGTCTCTCATCGCCCCCTTTCGGTGCATGGCGTCGGAGATGTTGGGGGTGGAAACCTCCCTGAAGATCTCGATCATCTCCTCGTCCATGCTCTTTTTCGCCTTTCGGTCATACCCCTCGAGGGCGCTGTCCATCGCTTCCCTGATCTTCTTGCCGGAATTTGTGACGTCGGGGCTCCGGGTCACGCTCCCCCCAACGATGACGATGGAGGCCCCCGACGCCACCGCCTCGGCCGCCGAGCCGGCATCGATCCCGCCGGCTACCGCCACCGGTATTCTTACGGTGCCGAGGATCTGGTCCAGAAAGTCGATCGCCCTTCTTCCCATCATCTGCTGGTCGATCCCCACGTGGACGCAGATGTAATCGACGCCCAGGGCCTCAAGCTCTCTAGATCTCGCCACAGGGTCGGGGGCGCCGAGGAGGTCCACCATGATCTGGACGCCGTACTTCCTCGCCGCCCGGAGGGCGTCGGCGATGGTGGAGTCGTCGGAGGAGGCGAGGATGGCCACGATATTGGCCCCCGCCTTCGCCGCCATCTCCACCTCCATGGCGCCCGTGTCCACCGTCTTCATGTCCGCCACGATCTTTTTGTCCGGCAAGGCCTTCTTCAGCTCGCGCACGGCGTCCATCCCCTCGCTCTTGATGAGGGGGGTTCCGGCCTCTATCCAGTCAGCACCGCCGTCGGCCGCCTCCAGAGCTATCTGGAGGGCTCTATCCAGCTCCAGCAGATCCAGGGCAACCTGTAGAATGGGTTTAATAAGATCACCACCATAAAGCCGAGTTGTTAGAGAACAAACCATGGTATATAAAATGAAGCTGAAAGAGATTACTGACATCATGCTGGTCGAGGGCCCGTCCGGCCCCGGGAGCCTCGCCTTCACCAAGCTCCATGGCAACGGCAACGACTTCATCCTGATTGATGAACGATACCGGGTGAAGGTGGCAGATCCCCTCAAGGGCTCTTTCGCCGTCCAGTGCTGCCATCGAAACTTCGGGATCGGAGCCGACGGCGTCCTCTTCCTCTCTTTCTCGGATCACGCCGACCTGAGGATGCGCCTCTTTCAGCCCGACGGCTCCGAGGCCGAGATGTGCGGAAACGGCGTCCGATGTCTCGCCAAGTACGCCTGGGACGCTGGGGTTGTGGGCCAGTGCTTCGAGGTGGAGACCCTGGCGGGGATAATACCCCTGAAGGTGAGGGAGATAGGTGGCGACTTCTGGGCGAGGGTGGATATGGGGGTCCCCTGCTTCGATCGGAGGGGGATCCCGGCTCTGGGGGAGGGCGAGTTTCTGATGGAGCCCGTCGAGGGGTTTGAGGCCTCGGCGGTGAACACCGGCGTTCCCCACGTCGTGATCTTCGTCGACGACCTGATGGATCTGCCCATCGACGAGGTGGCGCCCCACATCAGGCATAGCTCCCTATTCCCCGATGGGGCGAACGTCAACTTCGTCCGGATCGGCGAGACCTTCGCGGTCAGGACCTTCGAGAGGGGGATCGAGGGAGAGACCCTATCCTGCGGAACGGGGTCGGTGGCCAGCGCCGCCGTCGCCCGGAGGATGGGGATGGCAGGAGACGAGGTCTTCGTCGAGACGAGGGGAGGGCCCCTCCTGATCACCTTCGAGGGAGAGAGGGCTTACATGGACGGGCCTGCAGCCACCGTCTTCGCCGGAGAGCTCTGCGACGAGTTCCACTGGGATATCTCGCAAGGATTATAGCTGATTAGAGGTTTTGGTGTACCTAATGATAAAGCTGGTCTCGGTCCTGGGGGCTCTTCTGCTGGTGGCAGGCATGGCCCTCGCCTTTCAGGGACCCGAGCCTTTGAGGCTTGGGAGCAAGAGCGATCCCAACGCCTCCCTCTTCACCTACGACCAGAAGTTCAGCGATACCACCACCCTCAAGAACTACTACCTGGGGATGTCGGCCTACAAGGACTTCGACGGCTGCGATAGGCTATCCTCGGAC
>CAZHAO010000023.1:0-14444 GCA_964530375.1 uncultured Methanotrichaceae archaeon | reverse complement strand
CTCCCGCCCCGGCCGCCACCGAAGAAGAGGTCGAAGATGCTACTTCCGCCAAACCCGCCGCCGCCGAATCCGAAGCCCCGGAGGAGGTCCTCGAAGTCGACTCCTCTGAAGATATCCTCCTGAGAGTAGCGGCCGTCGATCCCGGCATGGCCGAACTGGTCGTACTGCTTCCTCTTGTCCGAGTCGGAGAGGACGGCGTAGGCCTCAGAGATCTCCTTGAACCTCTCCTCGGCGTCGGGCTCCGTGGACCTGTCGGGATGATACTTGAGGGCCAGCTTCCGGTAAGCGCTCTTGATCTCCTTCTGGTCCGCCTCCTTTCCGACTCCGAGAACCTCGTAGTAGTCTCTTTTGTTGCCGGCCACCAATCATCCTCTCCAGCCCTCAATCCGAGATCTTCAGGGAACCCTTCGACCTTCATCGAGCTTATTTCTTGTCGTTGACGACTTCGAAATCGGCGTCGATCGTCTCGCCGGAGGTGGAGCCTGAACCCTGCGAGCTCTGCTGCTGTTGCTGCTCTTGCTGCTGCTGGGCAGCCCTCTGGTACATCGCCGTGGTTAGCTCGTAGATGGCGTTCTGGAGGGCCTCGGCCTTCTCCTTGATCTTCTCGATCTCTCCGCCGGCTAGGGCTGCCTTCGCCTCCTCAATCGCCTTCTCGATCTTCCCCCTCTGGTCGGCGGTGGCCGCGTCCCCCGCCTCCTTGAGGGTCTTCTCCGCGGTGTAGACGAGGGTCTCGGCCTGGTTCTTCGCCTCGATCTCCTCCTTCCTCTTGGTGTCCTCGTAGGCGTGCTCCTCGGCCTCCCTCACCTTCCGCTCGATCTCGTTCTGAGATAGCTTGTGGGGGGCGGAGATGGTGATCGCCTGCTGCTTGCCCGTTGCGAGATCCTTTGCATTGACATTCAGGATGCCGTTCGCGTCGATGTCGAAGGTCACCTCGATCTGAGGTATCCCCCGAGGCGCAGGCGGTATCCCCGCGAGGTTGAACCTGCCCAGGGAGGTGTTGTCTTTGGCCATGGGCCTCTCCCCCTGGAGGACGTGGATCTCGACGGTCGTCTGGTTGTCGGCGGCGGTGGTGAAGATCTGGCTCTTTCGGGTGGGTATGGTGGTGTTCCTCTCGATCAGCTTCGTATCGACGCCGCCGAGGGTCTCGATCCCCAGGGAAAGGGGGGTCACGTCCAGAAGGAGGATGTCCTTCACCTCGCCTCCGAGAACTCCGCCCTGGATCGCAGCGCCGATGGCGACGCACTCCATGGGGTCGACGCCCCCCTCCGCCTCCTTTCCCATGAAGTCGCTGACGAACTTTCTGACGACAGGCATCCGAGTGGGGCCGCCGACGAGGATTATCTTGTCGATCCCGCTCTTATCCAGCTTCGCATCACCGATCGCCTGCCTCAGGGGGCCGCGACACCGCTCCAGGACGTCCTTAACCAGCTCCTCCAGCTTCGCCCGGGTCAGCGTCATCTCCAGGTGCTTCGGCCCGGTCTGGTCGGCGGTGATGTAGGGGAGGTTGATCGTCGTCTGAAGGACGCTGGAGAGCTCGATCTTGGCGATCTCGACCGCCTCTCTAAGCCTCTGCATCGCCATCCGGTCGCCTTTGAGGTTGACGCCGGACTCCTGCCTGAACTTCTCGACGACGTAGTTGGTCAGGATCTCGTCCATGTCCCGGCCCCCGAGCTGGGTGTCGCCGCTCGTCGCCTTGACCTCGAAGACCCCCTCGCCTGCCTCCATGATGGTGACGTCCAGGGTTCCTCCGCCGAAGTCGAAGACCATTAGGGTCGCCTCGCCCTCCTTGTCAGCCCCGTAGGCGAGGGCCGCGGCGGTGGGCTCGTTGATGATCCTGACCACGTCGAGGCCTGCGATGGTGCCGGCGTCTTTTGTGGCCTGCCTCTGGTTGTCGTTGAAGTAGGCGGGAACTGTGATGACCGCCTTCTCCACCTTCTCGCCCAGATAAGATTCAGCATCGTCTTTGATCTTCCGCAGGATGTAGGAGGATATGTCCTGGGGGGTGTAGGACTTGCCGTAGACCTCCACCCTGTAGTCCTGCCCCATCTTCCGCTTGATCCCGGTTATGGTGCCGTCGGGGTTGGTAGCCGCCTGCCTTCGGGCCGGCTCCCCCACCAGCCTCTGGCCGTCCTTGGTGAAGGCGACGTAGGAGGGGAAGGCCTTTCCTCCGGCGACGATGCTCGTCCCTTCTGCGCTGGGGATCATGGTGGGCTTTCCGCCGATGAGGACGGCGGCGGCTGAGTTGCTCGTTCCCAGGTCTATGCCTATGATCTTGGACACGTTATCACCTTCTCGAAATCGAACTTCCGAATATTTACCGTTTTTTGGAGACGAGGACCTTGGAGAAGCGGATCACCCTTCCGTTAATGGCGTAGCCGCGCAAGACCTCCTCGATGACAGTGCCCTCGTCGCATTCGTCGGACTCGACCATCATCAGAGCCTCGTGCCGATAGGGGTCGAACTTCTCCCCGTTGGCCTCAATCGGCTCCAGCCCATCGGTTCCGAGGACGTCCAGAAGCTGTCTTCTGACCCGATCCATCCCCTCGACCTGTTTTGCGGCCTGATCGAGGCTGTCTAAGACCGGCAGAAGCTTCGATATCAGCCTCTCCGAGGCGCGCCCTTTGAGGTCCTCCTTCTCCCGGGCGGCTCGCTTGATGGTGTTGTCGAGCTCCGCCCTGCACCGGAGGAGCTGATCGAGCCGCTCCTCGGCCACCCTATTCGCCTCTTTTAGCAGCTCTCTCAGCTCTTGAGGGTCCATCTCTTCGAGGTCCAGACCTTCCGTTTCCTCGGCGGGCCCTTCGGCCCCGGAGCCCTTCTCGGCCGGGGCGGCCTCGCCCTTATTCTCGGAGGGCTCATTTGCCTTTTCGCTACGCTTCGCCTTCATAATCCACCCCATCTCGTTCGGGGCGACAAAGTTAATCGACGAAAAGTTCTGCCCGGGCCGGAAGGGAGATCCCTCAGGCCCGGACCCTTCGACGGGCTCCCCCTACCTCAGGGGGGGCATCATGGGCCTTCTGGTGTAGTCATGAGGGCTCTGGCCTGGCTTCGGCTTGAGCCCCTCGACCTTGGCCGCGATCACGTCGTCGACCCTGAGGACTAAAGTGGCGGCGGCGGTGCCCGACTTGATCGCCTGGGTCTTGACCTTGAGAGGCTCGACGACCCCCTGAGCCATCATGTCCGCGGGCTTTCCGGTCTCGATGTCGAGGCCGTAGCTCTTATTTCCGGACCCGTGACTGGACCGGAGGTTCACAAGAGCGTCGATGGAGTCGAAGCCGGCGTTCTCGGCCAGGTTCAAGGGGATCTCCTCGACGGCGTCGGCGAAGGCCCTGACGGCGAGCTGGTCTCTGCCGGTCATGATGGAGGCGTACTGCCGGAGCTTCTCCGCCACCTCGATCTCGGGGGCGCCGCCTCCGGGAACGATCTTCTTCGACTCCAGGACCGTCGCCACCGACCAGAGGGCGTCCTCAAGAGCCCTCTCGACGTTATCCCGGAGCTGCTCGCTGGATCCGTGGATGACCACGGTCACGGCCTTGGCGCCGTGGCATCCCTCGACGAAGATCATCTTCTTATCCCTTCCGACCTTCTTCTCCTTCACGAGGTCGGCGGACCCCAGGTCCTCCCCGGTCATCTCCAGGGGGTCGGTGACGATCTTTCCGCCGGTGGCGAGGGCCAAAAACCTCATATCCTCGTCGCTTACCCTTCTCGCGGCGATGATCCCGTAGTTTTCCAGGTACCGGGAGGCGTAAGCTCCTATGCCCTGCTTGCAGAAGACGACGTTCGCCCCCACCTTGGCCATGGCGTCGACCTTCTCCCTCAAGACCTCGTCCTCGCCCTCCCGGAAGCTGCTGAGGCTTTCGGGGCTTGTTATGGTGACCTTGGCGTCGGTGGATAGCTTCTTCAGCTCCAGGGTGCTGTCCAGAAGGACGATCTTCGCTCCTGCCACCTTCTTCGGCATCTCGGGGTTGAGCCTCTCCTTGTCCAGGACTACGCCCTCGCAGAGCTCCGTATCCCTCAACGAGCCGCTGCCGATCTTGACGAAGTTGACCCTCTCCTCGACGTCCACCTTCCCGTCCTCCTCGATGGCCGCGGCGGCGTCGACGCAGATCTCAGTGAGCTTCTCCTTGAATATCTCGATCCCCTTTCCGGTCATGGCGGTCTCGGCGATCTTCTTCAGGATATCGCGATCCTCCTTCGAGACGGTCACCGCCATCTCCTCCAGGAAGTCGTAGGCCTTCTTCTGGGCCGCCTTGTAGCCCTGGACTATCACCGTGGGGTGGACGCCGATGTCGATCAGCTCCTCGGCGTTATCGAGGAGACCTCCGGCGATGACGACGGCGGTGGTGGTCCCGTCCCCCACCTCGTCCTCCTGGGCCCGGGCCACCTCGACGATCATCTTCGCCACGGGATGCTCTATATCCATCTCCCGAAGGATGGTGGCCCCGTCGTTGGTGATGACGACGTCTCCAGTGCCGTCCACCATCATCTTGTCCATCCCCTTGGGGCCGAGGGTCGTCTTCAAGGCCTCAGCTATAGCCTTCGCCGCCATGATGTTTCTGTGCTGAGCGCCCTTTCCGGTCTCGCGCTTATGTCCTTCTTTTAGGATCAGTATAGGAGCGGTTGTCAAGCCAGCCAAATCGAGTCCTCCCCTTACATTCTGGTCATCAGCAGTTTGAAGTTCTATATAAAAATTGCGTGACATCTCCTCGACGTCGGAGAGCGTTGTATATAGACTATATAGGAAAACGCTATATATACGGGTACGGTGAAGTTCGGTCGATTGAACGAACCTGAGAGATTGCGAAGGATTCAGCTTCTGACGGCGGCGTTCCTGGTTTTCATGGTGGCCGGGTGCGTCGAAGAGGACGGAAGAGAGGGCCTGGTCATCACCGGGTCGACCACAGTCCTTCCCGCCGTGGAGAGGTGCGCTGAGGTCTTCAACCAAGCCCAGGACGAGATCGGAGTTCAGGTGAGCAGCGGCGGATCTGGACGCGGAATTCAGGACGTGGCCTCTGGGCTCGCCGACATCGGGATGGCCTCCCGAGAGGTGAAGGGGTCGGAGATTCGGCAGTTCGGAGATCATTTCACAGAGCATCTCATCGGCTACGATGCCATCGCCGTCGTGGTCAGCAAAGAGATATACGATGCCGGGGTGACGAGCCTCACCTCAGAGGAGGTCTCGAAGATCTACTCCGGAGAGATCTACAACTGGATAGCCGTCGGCGGTCCCGACGAGCTTATCCTTCCCGTGGCCAGGGTCCCGGGCTCGGGGACCGGCGATACCTTCAACGAGCTGATCATGGGCAGCAGCCGAGCCGAGACCGAGGGGGTCGAGGTGAACGCCATGGAGAACGCCGAGATAAAGACCCTCATAGTCCAGAGCGACAAGGCCATCGGGTACCTCGGCATAGGGTACGCCAAGACCGGCGAAATCCGCGCCGTGGCCTTGGACGGCGTGGCTCCTACGGCCGAGAACGTCAAGAACAGGAGCTACAAGCTGTCAAGGCCCCTCTATCTCTACACCTGGAACGGCACGAGCGATTCTGAGGCAGAGTTCATAAATTTCGTTCTGGGACCTGGGGGTCAGAGGATCATGGAGGAGGAGGGCTTCTTCCCAGCTGCAGGTTCCAGCCTGCAAGGAGCTGCATGAAGAAGAGCGATTTTGGGCCGAATTTTATTTATGGGGTCTTACATGTCTTTCAAGATTGAGTCGAGGAACCTGAACCTGTGGTACGGCGAGAACCACGCCCTGAAGGATATATCGATCGGCATCAAAGAATATCAGATCACAGCCCTGATAGGCCCCTCGGGGTGCGGGAAGTCCACCTTCATCCGCTGCCTCAATCGGATGAACGACCTCGTCGAGATCGCCCGGGTCGCGGGCGAGGTTCTCTACAACGGCGTCAACATATACGACAAAGACACGGACGTGGTGGAGCTGCGAAAGAACGTCGGCATGGTATTCCAGAAGCCGAACCCCTTTCCCATGTCCATCTACGACAACATCGCCTACGGTCCTCGGATTCACGGGGTTAAGAACGTCGACAAGATCGTGGAGGAGAGCCTCAAAGACGCCGCCCTCTGGGATGAGGTCTCCGACCGTCTCGACGAGCCCGCCATGGGGCTCTCCGGCGGCCAGCAGCAGCGGCTCTGCATAGCGAGAACCCTCGCCATGAAGCCGGACGTCATCCTCTTCGACGAGCCCTGCAGCGCCCTGGACCCCGTATCCACGGCCAAGATCGAGGAGCTGATGGACGAGCTGAGGGGGTCGTACACCCAGGTGATAGTGACCCACAATATGCAGCAGGCAGCCCGGGTCTCCGACTACACCGCCTACTTCCTTCTCGGCGAGCTGATCGAGTGCGGCGAGACCGACGAGATCTTTGAAAACCCCAAAGAGAAGAGCACTGAGGATTACATAACGGGCCGGTTTGGATGAGTTCATCGACGAAGAAGGGGGAGAGATGAGTCCTTACAGAGAGCGTTATCACAGGGAGCTTGAAGAGCTCAAGGTGGATGCGGAGATGCTGGTGGATCAGGTCGGTCTGGCGGTGGCCAAGTCGGTGGAGGCTCTTCGCGAGTACAACGTGGATAAGGCGCGAGAGGTCATAAGAGATGACCAGATCATCAACGACCTGAACCTGAGGATCGAGAAACGTTGCATGCAGCTATTGGCGCTCCAGCAGCCGATGGCCAAGGACCTTCGGCTGATCGTCACCACCCTCAAGATCGGGATCGATCTAGAGCGGATCGGCGACCTGGCGGTGGACATAGCGCGGATCGTGGTCCACTCCAAAAACAAGGTCCATGTCAAGAACCTGAAGAACATACCGAGGATGGCTGAAATTGCGGAACAGATGCTGGTTCAGGCCAACGAGGCCTTCAAGAAAAACGACCCAAACCTCGCCCGGGAGACGACCAAGTGGGATTACGAGGTGGACGCCCTCTACCAGAAGGTGAGGGACACCCTCCTCAAGATCATAGGCGGAAACCCCGACCTGATCGAGGATGCAACCCCGCTCCTCCTGGTGAACAAGCACCTGGAGAGGATCGCAGATCACGTCTGCAACATATGCGAGAGCATCATATACATGGTCGAGGCGAAGCGAGAACACCTGAACTGATCGAGCAGGTTTTATGGAGACCAGGAAAGTACAGAGGACGGGGAAGTCGACCTTCATCGTCTCCCTCCCAAAGGTCTGGGCGGTTAAAAACGACATCCAGCCGGGCTCCTTGATCTACATAACCCAGAGCGAGAACGGAGCCCTGGTCCTCACCCCCGACAGGTCCGAGAGGGAGCTGGCCACCAGGCTTGAGATCGGAGACAAGGTGGGCGACCCCCTGATAAGGGACATCATCGGCTGCTACGTCTCAGGGTACAGGACCATCGAGGTCGCCTCAGCCCACATGACCGCGGACCAGAAGAGGGACATCCACTCGATCGTTCAGAAGCTGATCGGCCCGGAGATCCTCGAGGAGACGGTCAACAAGGTCCTGATACAGGACTTGATCGACCCGGAGGAGCTCCAGTCGGAGCGGGCCCTGCGGAGGATAAAGACGGTGGTGAGGTCGATGATCCAGGACGCCCTGGGCTCCATGTTGACCAACGACCGGGAGATGGCCGCCGACGTCATCCAGAGGGACGACGACGTCGACCGGCTCTACCTCCTGGTCTCCCGCCAGTTCACCGAGATCCTGCGGTCCGGCTCGGTGAAGGAGGAGTCCCTCGACCCCATCACCGCCTTCAACTACACCAGGGCCGCCACAAACCTCGAGAGGATGGCAGACCACGCCTCCAGGATAGCCGACATGATCCTCAGCTGCGACTGCGCCATTCCTGCCAACATCGTCGAGGAGATGAGCCGGATATCGCCCCAGCTTCTCGGCCTCATCGAGGACTCGATTTCATCCCTCGTCCTGCTCAACTCGGGGAAGGCGAACGAGGTGATCGAACTGTGCCAGCAGCTCCAACGCCAGATCAACATGATGGTATCGGCCATCGGCTTCTCCGACGAGCACGAGGACGCCCTCCTGAGGATGGTGGTCACCAGCATCGAGCGCACGCTCGACTACATCAAGAACATCGGCGAGCTTGCCATAAACCTCAGCCAGACGGCGCCCCAAACCGAGGCGAAGTAGGTGGCGCCCCCTTCCGCCCCCTCCTCCGAAGAGAGGAGGCGGTTATTCTCGCTCCAGGAGGAGATCGCGTCCAGGGTCGTCCTGGAGGACCGGTTCTCGGAGGAGGTGGTGGCCGGGGTGGACCAGGCCTTCATATCGACGGAAGACGGCGGAGAGATGGTGATCAGCGGGGCCGTCGCCCTCGACTCCTCCCTTCGCCCCCTAACCAACTCCTGGGCCTCCCTCGAAACGACTTTTCCCTACATTCCGGGGCTTCTCTCCTTTCGGGAGGGTCCGGCTGCCCTGGAGGCTGTGAGGCGGCTGGAGTTGAGGCCCACCCTCCTCTTCGTCGACGGCTGCGGGGTCAACCATCCCCGAAAAGCGGGCCTGGCAAGCCACATAGGCGTCGCCCTGGACGTTCCCACCGCAGGCGTCAGCAAGAACGTCCTCTGCGGCGCCTTCGACCCACCCGGTCGGGTGGGCGACGCCTCGCCCCTGGTCTGCGATGGGGAGCTTTTGGGATACGTCCTCCTCTCCAAAAAGGGGTGCAGGCCGATCGTGGTGGCTCCGGGCACCAGGGTCTCCGTCGATTCCGCCCTGGACCTCGCCCGGCGATATTTAAGGAGTCACAAGCTTCCGGAGCCTTGCTTCGCCGCCCACCAGCATGTGAACGATGTTAAACGCCGAATTCTGAAGGGCGAGATCGCACTCTAATCCCGAGAAGTCACCTCCACCCGAATGAGAGATGATCTAAAAAACTATTTCTGACAGATCTCCCTCTCGACGTCCAGAAGCCGCCGCTTCAGGTTGAGGCCCAGACTGTAGCCTCCGATCCCCTTCGATCCCACCACCCGGTGGCAGGGTATGATCAGGAGGAAGGGGTTTTTTCCCAGGGCCTGACCCACGGCCCTCGCGGCGCCGGGCCTTTTGATCCCTTCGGCCACCTGGCCGTAGGTCAAGGTCTCGCCAAGGGGGATGGTGGTGACAAATTCCAGGACTTCTTTCTGGAACTCGGTGAGGCCGGAGAGGTCGAGGAGGTCCCAGGGGACTTTTTCGCCTCCGGGCCAGCATCTCAGAAGGGCCTCTTCCTCCTCCGGAGGCATGGGAAACTTCGTCCTCTCCGGGGGGAAGGCGATCCTCCCGATCCGGCCTTTGCGCCTCTCCACTTTGAGATAGAGATCGAGGGGCTCAATAAAGATGCATTCCGTTCCCGTCATCACGCCCTCCGTCGGATTTTCCCGTCACGGTTGCCTTCCCGTCATCTCCAGGATGGAGGGTCGGCTCCCCATCTCCACGATCTCCGTCGCGAGGGACTCCGTGTCCAGGATCGCCACCGTCTTTCGGCCGGTGAAGTGGCCCCAGACCTCCCCGGGGTTTATCATCAGAGTCTCCCCAGAAACGACCCTCACGCGGTGGTCGTGTCCCCGGACGACTACGTCGAAATCCCCCGAATCCACGAGGCCCCTCACCAGGGGCTCGTAGGTTCCGTGGAGGAGGGCGATCCTCCTGCCGTCGGCCTCAATCTCGCCGAAGTCCTCGAGAAACTCGCCCCCTGCCCGGGCGAAGTCGCGCTTGAGCCCAGTTCTATCGCCATCGTTGTTCCCGTAGACGAGTTTGAGCTCGCCAGCCCATCCCTCGAAGGCGTAGCACATCCCTGGAGCGACGACGTCTCCAGCGTGGAGTATCATCTCTACGTTCCGTTTTTTGAAGATCTCCACCGCCTCCTGGAGGCCCGGAAAGTTGTCATGAGAGTCAGACATGAGACCGATCAGCATCATATCACAAACCTTTTGCCGAAGCGCCTCGGGGCCGAGACGCCCATGGAGATACCGGGATTCTCATTTATAGCTTTTGACTCGTGTATTTCAGAAACGGATATGCGTCACGCCATTGGTAATCGAAAGGGCTAAATACGAGAATGGCTTTGCATCGTTGGACCCGCCTTAACTCAGCCTGGTAGAGTGCGCGGCTGTAGTAGGTTACGCACCCTAAGGTGCACCGTGCGGCTACCGCGATGTCCCCGGTTCGAATCTGGGAGGCGGGACCTTGCTCTGAGTCCGGATAGTGTAGAGGCCTATCATGAAGCCCTGTCGAGGCTTCGACCCGGGTTCGACTCCCGGTCCGGGCGCTGAATGGGGGCGCAAGCATCGAAACTTGCGCCCTTCTCTTCTGATCTCGTCTCAGCCTCGAAGGTTGTCGCAGGGGACGTTCGACTCTCGTAACAGTTCAATCGAAATGTTTATTACTAAATGATATGATTTCTAATTGTCGTGTAAAGCATTTCCATCTATCCATAGAAGAACCACAATCAATCCCGGCATCATGCGGTGAGACGCACGACATCACCGCTGGCCTTGCGGGCAGAGGAGGTGCCCAGGTTCCTCGACGGGGCCGGGCATCCTCGACTCTTTTATGCGCCGTCTTATGAGCATCTCCCTTGTTAATCCCTAATGCGCATCTTATGAGAATCCCTCACCGTCAGCATCTTCAATTGCGGGCAATCAGGAGCCCGATTTCGTCTCCAGCTCCTCTATCCTCCTCTTCAGGATCTTGATCTTCTCATCGAATAGCTCCCAATCGACGCTCCGATTGGCGGTGAGGACTTCCAAAAGCTTGATCAGCTCCTGGGTGGACTCGTCCTCTGAGAACCAGGGATGAGCTGCAGAGAGCCCCTCGAGCCGTTCCTCCAGAGCTTCGTAGTTCTCTATCAGGCGGTCACCGGGGGATTCCCTGTTCTCCTGGAGAAGGTCGAGGGGCCTCATCAGGCTCTCAAGGCACCTGTAGTACTCGATGAGCCCCTCTCTGGGAAGTATTGGAGGAGCCATCTCCATATCTAGAGGTTCGTAGGGCTTCGTGATCTGCTGAAGTTTCTCGCACCACCTTGCCCAATAATCAGTCATATGCCGGATTCCTCCAGCAATTAAGTAAGGCTGTAACGTACTTAGTTCTATCGGGCGTTGTCCGTAACGCCCGAGTCTTCTCCCCATAATTGGGATGGAGGAATATGGGGCGATCCCTAAGTGGCGGGTCTCAGCGTTTGCGCCCTTTCCTTCAAGGGAACTGGCGGACGCAGGTCCTGGTCTTGCTGGCGCAGCGGCTCGACCAGAGGGGCCCCTCCTTGGGGATCGGCCCATTTTCTTTGAAGTTGTAGAGCCGCCAGCCGATCCTCATCCCCTCCGAGACCTCAAGATCGTCGGGCATATTCCTGGGAATCCGCCAGCCCGAATCGTCCCGCTCGAAGACGTAGTATATCCAGGCGTGGTCGACGTCATTTGAAAAACCGTCTATGGATGTGACCATCGAGCCCCGGTGGCCGGTGGCGCTCTCGTCAGGGTCGACCTCAACCTCAGCGACGGCCTCCAGGGCACCGAGGACGCTGGTGCCAGAGGCGACCCTCACCGCCTGGTGCCTGATCCGGTCTCTTCCATAGTTTATGTAGACGGAGGCCCTGACCTCCCCCTTCTTCTGGCCCAATAGCATCTTTGCGAGAAAGGGGGCCGAGGATACAAGATCCTGTCGGCCCATCTCTTCTCAGGTCAGGCCCTGATGTACCTGTTTTTGAAGTAGGAGTACTCTGCGAGAGCCTTTCTGATCGTCTCCGCCGTCCTCTCCCTCTCAGCCTCGTCGGCACAGCAACGGGACGCCATCTCGGCGAGACCCTCCTCCGGCTCGTAGTTGAAGAACCGGAGGAGCTTCTCGCAGACGTCCCCTTCGACGACCTTGGATATTCGCCAGCCTCCGTCCTCCACGGTGACGTGAACCTCGTTGACGCAGCCGAGAAGGTTGTGAAAGTCCCCCAGGGTGTCCTGGTACGCCCCAAGAAGGAAGGTTCCCAGGTAGTAGTCCTCGTCGTCCAGCAATTCGTGGAGGGCTAGAAAGTCGCTGTTCTCCCCGGCGAAGCTCCTGATCTCTCCGTCGGAGTCGCAGGTGATGTCCGCGATCGTCCCCCTCACCGTCGGCTCCTCTCCGAGCCTGTGGAGCGGCATGGTGGGAAAGATCTGCTGAACCCCCCACATGTCCGGGACCGACTGGAAGAGGGAGAAGTTTCCGATATACTTCTTGCTCAGGAGCTTCTTGAGGCTCTCGAACTCCTCGGAGTCGTTCTCGTCCTCCCTGGCGAAGAAGGCCGCCTTCTGGCAGACCTTCCAGAAGAGGAGGTCTCCTTTCGACCTCTCCTCCAGGCCGATATTCCCCAGGTTGAAGGCGTCGAAGAGCTCCTCTCGATAGTGGAGGGCGTCGTGATAGAACTCGGCGTAGTTCTCCAGGTCCATGTTATCGAGGGCCTGGCGCATGTCCTCTATCTGGACGGGGTCGTCCTCATCGGGCACGACCTCCAGGCCGTCCTTGGAGTTCTTCTTTCCGATCACCTTGAAGGCGAGGAACGAGTGGTAGGCGGCGATCGCCCGGCCGCTCTCTGAGACGATGGTGGGGCAGGGGACCTCCTCCTCGTCGCAGGTCCTCTGGAGGGTGTAGACGACGTCGTTGGAGTACTCCTGGAGGGTGTAGTTGGCGCTGGCGGGGGTCGGGGTCTTGGAGCCGTCGTAATCGACGCTTAGCCCTCCGCCGACGTTGAAGTACTCGACCTCGGCCACCTTTCTCACCTTGGCGTAGATCCTGGCGGCCTCGCTCATGGCGATCTTGATCTTCCGGATGTCCGTGATCTGGGAGCCTATGTGAAAGTGGAGCATCTTAAGACAGTCGATCATCCCGTTCTCCGAGAGGATCCGGATCGACTCCAGAATCTCGGCGGTGGATAGGCCGAACTTGGAGAGCTCGCCTCCCGACTCCTCCCACCGGCCGCTTCCCCTCGAAAAGAGCTTCGTTCGAAGGCCGAGCCTCGGCCTTTTGCCAAGCTCCCTCGAACAGCGAAGAAGGTCGAAGATCTCCTCGAAGATGTCGATGACGATGACTATGTTCTTCGCCTCTCCGAACTTGAGGGCGAGCTTCAGGTAGTCCTGGTCCTTGTAGCCGTTGCAGACGATCAGGGCGTCAGGCCCCAGGCCTAGGGAGAGGGCCGCCAGGAGTTCCGCCTTCGTTCCCACCTCCAGGCCCACGTTCAGCCTCTTTCCGCCGCTGACGATGTACTCCACCACCTCCCGTCTCTGGTTCACCTTCATGGGGAAGACGAGCCTGTAGCCGCCCTGGTACTCCAGCTCCTCCATCGAGGCGATGAAGGCCCCGTTGATCTCCTCGAGCCGGTCCTCGATGATCTGAGGAAACCGAAAGAGGATGGGGAACGAGGCCCCATCGGCCCCGTTGATCGCATCGATGATCTCCATAACGTCGACGGTTCCTCCCGCCACCTTTCGGGGCGATACCGCCAGGTTTCCGCGATCGTTTATGGAGAAGTAGCTGTTCCCCCACCCGTCTACGCCGTAGAGGTTGACGGAATCGTCAATCGTCCACATCCATCCTCCTCCTGCAGATCTCCATCCTTCTGGACTGATCCCTTTTTATGCCGCCGTCCCCCTTGACCCCGTTATAACCTCTTAATTTCGCCATGGTGTCATCAACCCCTTCCGCCGCGACCTGAATACGCGATCATGCGTCGTCCTAAATCTCTCATGCCTTCGATATGAGCCTTGAGCTTGGCATTGAGGGCGATCACGATATATAAAACTTCGATATCGCTTTTTTTTATAAAATTGTTTGCTGGCCGGTGACAACGTTTAATAGTCCGGGAGGCGTAACCCCACCGCCACGGGATGAAAATGAAGAATAACGATCACGACCACCGTTCCAGCGACCTCGAAGAGCTCGCCACCACCATGGGGATGGAGGGCCGGAGCGTCAGCAAGCTCGCGAAAGATATGGCAAAGCTAGGGTTTCAGGCGGGCTCCCTCGGCCGCTCTGTAGAGGCCTGGGAGAGGATGCTCGCCGAGGAGGAGATCACCATCTTCCTGGGCCTCGCGGGAGCGATGGTCCCGGCGGGGCTGCGGAAGCTCCTCGCCTTCATGATCTCCGAACGGCTGGTGGACTGCGTCGTCAGCACCGGGGCTAACCTCTTTCACGACCTCTGCGAGGGGCTCGGCGTCGTCCACTATCGGGGCGACCCTCTCGCCGACGACGCGAGCTTGAGAGAGGAGGGGATCGATCGGATATACGACGTCTACGTCTCCGAGGCCGGCCTTCAGAGGGGGGACCGATACATCGCCGAGTTCGTCAAGACCCTCGATCCGGGCCGAGGCTATTCCTCAAGAGAGCTGATGGAGATGCTGGGCAAAAAGATGCCGGCCACCACCCTCCTGGGGAGCGCCAGCCGGGCCAGGGTCCCCATCTTCGTTCCAGCCCTCTCCGACAGCTCCATCGGGATCGGGATGGTCCTGGCC
>CAZHAO010000022.1:896-14542 GCA_964530375.1 uncultured Methanotrichaceae archaeon | reverse complement strand
ACCTTCAATCCCATTTCTAGATGATCGAGAGGGAAAAGGTAGCAGAGGCCGCCCGCGCCATAAAGGAGTACTTCTCGCCCGTCGATCCGGGGGAGTTCGAGGCGGAGACGGGGATCCGCGGGAGCGACTTTTGCGAGATCGTCCCCCAAGAGTTCGAGGGCCAAATATTCGCCATCGACGGGTCCAACGTCGTCGTCTTCGACCTCGGGGCAGTCAGCCTGAACAGGATCAGGGCCGGCTACGTCGTCTATCAGGGCCCCCAATGGCAGAAGACCGTCGTCACCTACGACGACCTCTTCACCGCAGACCGGGAGAATTACCGCCAGCACTTCGACCGATTTCGACGGGGCATCTTCGGCCTCGCAGAGCCCTTCGAGCTGAAGACCGAGGAGGAGCTGGACCGGATATCGACCTTCTTCCGGGACCTCCAGGAGCACGTCGCCTTATCCGAGGCCGTATCGGATGCGGTGGCCGGAGACCTCGTCCTCTACGACGGGGGCTTCACCCTCTGGAGAGACCCCTACTATCGAGAGGTTTTGAACCAAATATTCGAGGAGGCCGAGGGGAGGGGGATCGACCTTCTCGCCGTCAGCAAGTCGAGCAAGCTCTCCTGGGGGCGCGGGATCGCAAGGCCCCTGGTGAAGTCCGCCGACCGCGTCGGAAGCCTGGCGATGCCGGACAGGCCATGGCGCGTCCAGCTCAGCGGAAAAAGGGCGGTAAAAGAGGAGCCCTGGCGAGGAAAGACTTACGTGGCGAAGTTTCACCCGAGGGCAACCCACGCCTTCAGGGTCGACGCCCCCGACCACGCCGCAGAAGAGATCGACATCGCCCTGGGCAGGGCGGCGATGCGCGCCCGATCCTCCGAGAGCCTCGGATACCCCCACGCCCTCTTCAGGGCTCACCAGGACCTGAAGATCCCAGTCCAGGAGAGGAACTTCACGCGGCTCTCTCTATTCGAGGGGCTCCGGGCGGAGGGGCTGAACGAGCAGGATATCCGAGGGGCCCTCGACTATCACGAGGTTCTGGACGGAATTCGGAGGAGGTAGAGATGGCAGATCAGTCGGACGATATATGGAAAACGCCCTCAGAGGTGGGGTCGCTGAGGGAGCAGGCGACGACGAGGGCAGGAGAAGAGACCTTCAGGCTGAAGTCCCAAACCACGAAGAGCGACGACGACTCAAGCCCCTACCACAAGATCATATCAAAAGACGTGAGGGAGTACCACTTCATCGTCCCCAGCGATGAGGTGGTGGAGCTGGGGGAGATCGTCTCGATCCAGGACCGAAGGGCGGAGAGGGACGCGACCTTTCTTGCGAGAATAACCGACATCAGACACGACTCCAACTACGACGGAAACTGGGACACGGTGATCCGGGGCGACGGCTTCTACGACTCCGACCACATCTTCTGCCGGGTGGTGGCAGAGCCCCTCGGCTGCATAACAAAAGATGACGGGGGGAGGGAGCGGTTTCGAAAGTCGAGGACAATCCCCGCCAAGTTCTCCCCGGTGACCAAGGCGGAGAAGGACGAGTTCCGGTTCCTGGCGGAGGTGATGGGGGACATCGAGGTGGGAAGGCTCAGGAACGGAAGCCGGGAGGTGAAAGAAATCCCCGTCGCCCTTGCCAGCGACGCCATGGACCACCACATGGGGGTCTTTGCGACGACGGGGATGGGAAAATCGAACTTCATGAAGGTCTTCGCCGCCTCCTGCATGAAGAGGGCCTCATCGAAGGAGTCGAAGTTCGGCCTCTTGATCGTCGACCCCCACGGCGAGTACATCTTCGGCAAGAAGGGGACGAAGGGCCTCCTCCACCTGGACAGGTACAGAGACGGGATCGTTTGCTACTCCACCGATCCCCGCCACCTCAAGGACCCCCTCGTCTCACAGCTGACGGTGAAGAGGAGCGAGATCCTCCCCCAGGATATCGAGGTCCTCTATGACTGGACGGCGGCCCAGAGGGAGGCGCTGGAGGCGGTATCGCGAATCTTCTTCGATGAGGCCTGGCTTGAAGATATAATCACCCCCGAGGGCGCGGCAAAGATGAAAGCCGAGGACTTCCACGAGAAGACGATCGGCAGGATCAGCCGGACGATAAAGACGATCCTGGACAAGAACCGCTATATATCGGACATCACCTCCAGCATCCCCGGCATCATATCCAACCTCCTGGCGGGAAAGGTGGTCCTGGTGGACATCCCCACCCTCGGCGAGAGGTCCGAGCTATTTCTCCTCTCTCTCCTATCCCGGACGATCCTCGACCGGTACAGGAGGGAGAGCGCCGAGGGCGCCAGGGGACGAAGCTGCTTGATAACGGTGGAGGAGGCTCAGCGGGTCCTGGGCGGAGGGGAGGGGAGCCTCGCCCGGTTCGAGTCGATCGCCCGGGAGGGAAGAAAGTTCGGGGTGGGCCTCTGCGCTGTAACCCAGCAGCCGAAGCTGATCGATAAGCAGCTCCTCTCCCAGTTCAACACCCTCGTCATCCTGGGCCTCGCCGACAGAAACGACCGTACCCGCCTGGAGGAGTCGGCGAAGCAGGATCTGTCGTCTTTAGACGTCGAGATCCAGACCCTGGAGAAGGGGGAGGCGATCATCAGCACCCTCGACATCCCCTTCCCGGTCCCGGCGAGGATCCACCTCTACGAGAGGTACCTGGCGGAGCTGAACCGAGAGGGGCGTGAGGAGAGAAGACAGAAGAGCAGGGGCTTCAATCTTCCGCCCGACTAGAGAGAGGAGAGGAGCTCATGAAGATCGTCCACATGGCAGACTCTCACCTCGGCTTCTCCGCCTACGGCCGAGTCGACCGGTGGGGGAGAAACCAGAGGGAGGAGATGATTTACCAGGGGTTTGCCGAGACGGTGGATAGGATAATTGAGCTCCAGCCCGACGCCGTAGTCCATGCGGGCGACGTCTTCCATCACGTGAGGCCGAGGATCAGGCCCCTCTACGTCTTCAAGCAGAACCTGGAGAAGTTGGCCGGGGCGGGGATCCCCGTCATCATCATCAGCGGAAACCACGACGCCCCCAAGAGCTACGCGGCCCAAAGCCCCTTCACCCTCTTTGAGGGGATGGAGGGGATCCATATCGCCCACCACTACCGGTACGAGCGTTTTGAGATAGACGACCACTTTTTTCACTGCATCCCCTTCTGCCTCGGACCGGAAGATTACCTGGAAGAGTTCCGGAAGGTGCAGGAGTTCAGGATGGCGAATCCGACAAAGGGGGACGTCCTGGTGATGCACGGCCTCGTGGAGGCCCTCTGGGACCGGCGGCTCCGGACCGTCGGCGAGCACGAGCTACTGGAGAGCTTTCTGAAGGGGGACTTCTCCTTCATCGCCCTCGGCCACTACCACGGCCAGGCCCAGGTGGCAAAAAACGCCTGGTACAGCGGCTCCGTCGAGTACTTCAGGTTCAGCGAGGCCTGCGACGAGAAGGGCCTGCTCCTGGTGGACCTCGATTCCGGAGACGTCGAGCATATATCCGTCAGAGAGAGGTACATGCTCGACCCGGAGCCGATCGACTGCAGAGGCCTCTCCTCCCGGGAGATCGAGGAGGCGGTCTCCGCCGTCTGCGAACGGGAGGGGATAAAGGATAAGATCGTGAGGCTTCGGCTGAAGGACCTGTCCAGGGAGGCCTATCGAAGCCTCAGCCAGCGGTTCCTTGGCGAGCTGAAGGCCCTCGCCCTCCACCTGGAGATCCTGCCGGAGTTCGAGGAGGATACCGCCTGCTTCGAGACGGAGCCGATGGAATCAAAAGAGCTCCCCCAGGAGTTTCAAAAGTTCATCGAGGGGGAGGCGCAAAAGGGCTCCATCCCGCCGGCGATAAAGGAGGACGTCGTATCTTACGGCACCGACCTCATGGCCCGGATCTCGGAGAAGAGGACGACGGAGAGCTTCGATGCACCTAAATAGCCTATCGATGAAAAACTTCAAAAAGTACAGGGGCTTTGCTAAGGTCGAGTTCCAGGACGGCCTCACCGGGATCGTGGGGATGAACGGCTCGGGCAAAAGCACCATCGTCGAGGCGATCGCCTGGGCCCTCTACGGCAGCAGGGCATCGACGGTGAGGCGCGACTTCATCAAAAACTCTCGGGCATCGGAGAGCGAAGACCTGGAGGTGAGGCTTTCCCTCAACGTCGACGGCCAGGAGATGACGATCCTCCGGGCGATGCGGGGAAAGAGCCTCTCGCCCGAGGCGAGGCTCAAGATCGATGGCGAGCTCGTCGCCACCGGCACCCGGGAGGTGGACGCCCGCCTCGAGGAGATCCTGAAGATAAGCTTCGCGGACTTCATGAAGACCTTCTACGCCCGGCAGAAGGACCTGGACAACCTGATAAAAGATCGGGGGTCTGAGAAGAGGGAGTACCTCCTGGCCCTCCTGGGCCTCGACGAGGTGAGGGAAAAGGTCGCAGACGAGGTCAGGTCCGACCTGAGAGAGGTGGAGGGCGAGATCGGAAGGATCGAAGGGGCCCTGGCCGAGATCGGCGATGTGGAGGCGGCGATCGGCCTTCGGGAGGGGGAGGTCGCCGCCCTCAGGGAAGAGATGGCGGGGGCGAGGGGCCTGGAGTCGAACCTCGCAAGAGCCCTTGAGAAGAGGCGAGAGGAGCGAGAGAGAGAGGCGGATCTAGTGCGCTCTTTCGAGCGGCTTAACGAGGAGATAAGAAGGCTCCGGTCGGATATTGAGGGGAGACGAAGGGCCGTCATTTTGGACGAAGGAAGGCTCGAAGAGATCGAGGAGGGGAGGTGGCGGCTCTTCGAGCTGGAGCCGAAGCTCGCAAGGCTCGGCGAGGCGAGGGAGGAGCTGGAGGATCTGGAGCCTAAGAGGTCCCGCCACCAAAAGCTCCTCGAAAGGAGGGTCCGGATGGGAGCCGATCTTGACGGCAGAAATCGCGCCCTATCCGATCTCAGAAAGAGGCTGGAGAGGCTCCACTCCGAGAGGTCGGAGCTGGAGTCTATCCGGCCCCGGGAGGAGGAGCATCGGTCCCTCCTTGCCGATCTCGAAGCGATGGAGGCGAAGAGGGACCGCTACACCAAGCTCCTCGCCCTCGCCGAGAGGGAGAGGGCGAGAAAGGAGGCCGCCGAGGAGAACGTCGCCAGGGTCGAGGAGGCCCTTAAGGAGCTGGAGGCAGCGAAAATCCGGATGGCCGAGATCGCCCCCGCCGCTGAGAGGCGCCGCTCCCTTGAGGCCGAGATATCGCGGCTGGAGGAGGAGAGGACTAAGCAGAGCCGCCTATCGGACCTGGGAGAGAGGGCGGCGGCCGTCGGGTCCAAAATCGACGGCCTCGGAGCGAAAGCAGCAGGCCTCGACGACGAGATCTCAAAGCTCGGCGACCTGGAAAAGAGAGAGGCAGACCTCAGGGAGAGGGAGGAGGAGATCGATTCATTGGTCGGGGATCTCGAAGAGAAGATCGCCGAGCGGAACCTGCGGCTGGAGGTCTCAAGAAGAGAGCTCTCTGAGGCCGAAGATCAGAGGTCGAAGATCGAGGCCCTCGGCGAGGAGAGCCTCTGCCCCACCTGCGAGAGGCCCCTCGCAGAGCAGCGCCACCTCCTCCTGGAGAAGTACAGGAGGGCGGCCTCGGCGGCCGAGGATAGAATATCGTCCCTCGAAGACCTGAGGGGAGAGGCGCACTTCTGCCTCGATGGGGCGGCAAAGTCGAGAGAGTTGGTGAAAAATGAGTTCGCCATCCTCGCCGAGTTGAGGGCTAAAAGAGGGGAGATTCTCGCCGAGAAGAGGGGGCTTGAAGCCCGGACCCGAGAGCTGAAAACGGAATTTTTGGCCATCAGCGCAGAGATGGAGGGGATCGGCCCCGTCGACTTCGATCCCGAGAGATTCGGGACCCTGGTGGCGGAGGAGAAGTCCCTTCGGCCCCTGGTCCAGGAGCACTCCGAGCTTATTGTCCGGATCGAGGAGCTCCCCAAAAAGAGAGATGAATTGGAGGAGCAGACCAAAGCTTTGGAGATGGCCATCGGAAACTTGCAGGCCTTGGCCGGCGAGATGGCAAACCTCGGCTACAGCGAGGATCAGAGGATGAAGGTCCGAGAGAGGATCTCGGTCCTGAGGCCGGACCACCAGAGGTTCTCGCTCCTGGAGCAGAGGGTGGGGGAGATCCCGGATCTCGAAGAGGCCTTCGCCAGGGCCGAGGCCGAGGTGGAGAGGCTCAAGATCGATGAGCAGAAGGTCGATAGCGAGATCGAGGAACTCGGCTTCGATCCTGCCGAATACCAGAGCCTCGCAGACGAGGTGAAGATCCTGGGGAAGGCCGAGGCGGCGGCAAGCGAGATCAGGCTCGCCATAGCCTCCGAGGGGGATGTGAGACGCCATCTGGAGGAGAACCGAGAGATCGCCTCCCGGCTCGAGGCGGAGCTCTCCGAAGCTGAGGGTAGGCTTTTGGCCCTCAACTTCTCCGAAGATCGGTACTCGAAGGCGCAGTCAGCCATGGAGGATGCCGCCCGCCGGCTGGAGGAGGCGAGGGATAGGGCGTCTCGCCTCAAGGTCCGGCTCGGGGTCGCCGAGGCGGACCTCGAAAGGCTCCGGGGGGAGGCCTCGCGGAAGAGGGAGCTGGAGGAGAAGGTCGGAGAGAGGAGGAGGCGGGTCCAGGTCGTCGAGACGACGAGGAGCCTCATCAACCGGTTCATGGATACGATCCTGGTCCGAATAAGAAGCGAGATCGCCGGGGAGGCCGGGAGGATCCTCCGGGAGGTGACGGGAAAGTACGGGAGGATCAGCATCGACGATGACTTCAACATCCTCGTCGAGGACGAGGGGGAGTTCTACCCCATATCCCGCTACTCCGGCGGCGAGATCGACATGATCGCCGTCTCCGTCCGGGTCGCCATCAGCGAGTATCTGATGAGGTTCTCAGAGAGCGGCCCGGGATGCTCCTTCCTGATCCTGGACGAGATCTTCGGAAGCCAGGACGCTGAGCATCGCGAGAGCATGATCAACATGCTCAAAAGCCTCGACGACCGGTTCCCCCAGATCTTCGCCATCAGCCACATCAGCGAGGTCCAGGGCCAGTTCGACAACTCGATTTTGGTCGTCGAAGATGAGGACGGGTCGAGCCGGATCGAGGCGGAGCTGCGGTAAAGGAGGCTGTGAGGATGCCGATCCGGGAGATCAGATGGCCCCGGACAGCAGGAGCCTGAAGAGAGGCCGGACGATCCTGACCCCAGCAAGCCCCATCCGGGGCGCGACTTTTCTGATGGCCCGGCTCGGCCGGTCGATGTCCCCCTCTTTCTCTATGATCCTGATCAGGTCCTCTCGATCCGCCAAAAGGCGGAAGAGATCGTCCAGCTCAGAGTCGGCCATTTCGGCCCTCATCCTGTGAACGACCATCCCGAGGCGAAGCTCTCCGCCCAAAGCGGACCGCCATTTCCTATCGTACTCGGAGAGCCTCGCGACGGAGGAGTTCCCCTCACAGGCCGCGGCGGCGGCCACCTCGCCTGCGATCTTGGCGGATACGAGCCCCGGATAGACCCCGCCGCCGGAGGTGGGCTTCACCTGGCCAGCGGCGTCTCCGACGGCGATGATGCCGTCGGCCGCCGTCGATGCGGGCGGGCCCAGGGGAAGCCCCCCAACGACGAGGTGGAGGGGGCCTCCTCTGATTCTGGAACGGATGAGGGGGCTTTTCAGGAGGCGCTTCAGATATGGGCAGGCGTTCTTTCGGCAGGAGAGCCCCACTCTCGCCACCCCCTCAGAGGCGGGGATCGCCCAGGCGAAGAAGCCGGGGGCCACTCCCTCACCGAGGAAGACCTCGACCTGTTCAGGGTCCTCGACCTCGAGGGGAACCTCCACCTGGGCGGAGGAGAGGGTCTCCCGGGGCGGCCCGATCCCCACCGATCGCGCGATTCGAGCGCCTGCCCCCTCGGCGGATACCACGACCGTCGCCTCGATTATCTTCCGGTCGGCGCCGCGTCCGACGGCGAGGACGCTCCGACCTCCCTCCCTCGAAAGGCCCGTCACGGGAGAGCCGATCCTCACCTCGGCCCCAGATCTCGCCGCCTCCGCCAGGAGCGCCCGGTCGAAGATTCTGCGGTCGACGACCCAGGCCCTGACGTCGGAGGCCTTGAAGCCGATCGTGACGCCACCGGGCGAGACGACCGTCGCCCCCCGGATCGATCTGATGGCGAATTTGGCCAGCGGCAGCTCCGACTCCTCCATCGCCCTAACGCCGAGAAGCCCAGCGCACTGGACGGGCCAGCCCGCTCGCGGATGCTCCTCAAAGATGACGACCTCTGCCCCCGCCTCGGCCGCCTTCTTTGCCGCCATCGATCCCGCGGGCCCCGCCCCGATGACGGCGACGTCGTACCGGTCCATTCCATGGAACTTCGATCGATCAGGGGATAGCCTTTTCCATTCGCAGACGAGATTTGTATCTCGAAAAAAAGAGCCTGGAGAGTCAGGAGGGGAACGATCTGGATATATTGTGGTTATCAGAGGCCGAGGTGAAGTTGTCGCTGACGATGGAGGAGACGATTCTGGCTGTGGAGGAGGCCTTTCGAGAGCACGGCCGAGGAAAGGCTCAGATGCCGCCAAAGTCCTACCTCTACTACAAAAAGTACGACGGCGACCTCAGGACGATGCCCGCCTACCTCGAAGGGCTGGACGCCACCGGGGTCAAGGTCGTCAACGTCCACCCGGCAAATCCCGCCGCGGGCCTTCCCACGGTGATGGCGGTGGTGATCCTCAACTCGCCAAAGACGGGAGCCCCCGTAGCCATGATGGGAGGAACCCACCTCACCAGCATGAGGACCGGGGCCGCGGGAGCCGTCGCCGCCAAGTACCTCGCGAGGAAAGGCTCTCGGACGGTGGGGCTCGTCGGGGCAGGAGCCCAGGCGAGGACCCAGCTTCTGGGCCTCGCCAAGACCTTCGATATCGAGAAGGTATCTGTCGCCGACGTATCCCTCGACCGGTGCAGATCTTTCGAAAAAGACTGCAGGAGATTTCTTGACGCCGAGTACGATCTATCATCAGACGCGAAGGATGTCTGCAACAGCGACATCCTGGTCACCACCACGCCATCGCGAAAGCCTCTGGTGATGGACGAGTGGATAAACGAAGGGACCCACATCAACGCCATCGGGGCCGACGCAAAAGGTAAGGAGGAGCTGGACCCCGCCATCCTAAAAAGGTCGATGGTGGTCGTCGACGATCTGGCCCAGGCATCCCATTCCGGCGAGGTGAACGTCCCCCTCGCCAAGGGGCTTATCTCCATCGAGGAGATCCGCGCCACCATCGGCGAGGTGGTGGCCGGAAAGGTCCCTGGCCGGTCGAGCGAAGAAGAGATCACCGTCTTCGACTCGACGGGCCTCGCCATCCAGGACGTGGCGACGGCGACGAGGGTCCACCAGAAGGCCCTGGAGATGGGGATCGGAACGAAGCTTCCCTATTTGTGAGCTGCCAACAACGGATAAGCGATATATAACATCCCGACGACTGTAATGTTGTCCATGTACGCAATCATCGCCTGCGGCGTATTCAAGGATGAGATCGAGAAGATCGCCGACCAGCTCGACTTCCCCTTCGAGGTCCGATACCTCGAGGCGGGGCTTCACGTCGACTTCGACGATTTGGCGACAGCTCTTAAGGCGGAGCTGGAAAGCTGCAAAGACCACGACGGCATCATCGTCGCCTACGGCGAGTGCCACCCCAAGATGGCCGAGATCCTCGCCCCCTATAGGGCCGCCCTCCTCAAATGCCAGAACTGCATCGACGCCCTCATCACGCGAAAGAAGGTGGAGGAGATCGCAAGCCGAGGCCTTTACTTTTACCTCTCGCCGGGCTGGGTCAAGAGCTGGAGGGATATGTTCGAGAGGATGAACTGGAGCCGGGAGGAGGCCCGCTTCCAGCTCGCTCCCTTTCGGGGCTCCATCTTCCTGGACACCCTCGGCAACGCCGAAGAGTATGAGGAGGGTCTGGTCGAATTTCTCGATTTCACCCTCTGCCCCTACGAGAAGACGCCGGTGGACCTGGATCACTTCAAGTCCCTGATTGGTGAGGCCAAAGAGAGGTTAGAGGTGTGATCTTGGACGAGGAGCTTGAAAGGATAAGGAGAAAGAAGCTCGAGGAGATGAAAAAGATGGCAAACGAACCCGATGTGGACTATCCCGACAGACCCGTCAAGGTGACGGACGGCACCGTCGGCGACGTGGTGGCCAGGTATCCCCTGGTGATCGTGGACTGCTGGGCGGAGTGGTGCGGCCCCTGCAGGATGGTCGCCCCGGTCCTCGAAGAGCTGGCCAAAGAGATGAAGGGGAAGGTCGTCTTCGGAAAGCTGAACGTCGACGAGAACATGAAGACCTCCACCAAGTTCGGCATCATGGCGATACCCACCCTGCTCGTCTTCAAGAACGGCAAGCTCGTCGACCAGATGGTGGGCGCCTATCCCAAGACCGCTCTCGCAAGCAAAATTCAGAAGTATCTCTGAGGCTGGCAGATCGCCACCTCAGAGATATCGTCTCAACCTCAGGCCCTGATCTTCGAGGGGACGACGAAGCCCTTCTTCTCCTCAGAACTTATCTCTCGGAGGCCCTTCAGCTTCAGGTTGGCGTCGACGTCGTAGATGGGCTTCGGATCTTTACCAAGCTCTCGTGCCTCTTTATCCGTCTCCCTGGGCACGATGTAGGTCCCTAGATCTCGAGCTGCGATCTCTCGGATCTCTTTTATCCTGAAGTAAGATGCTACGTCGTAGAGGGGCTTCGCCTCTCTCCCAAGCCCTCGAGGATCTTGGTCTCTCTCCGAGGGGATGAGGTAGGTCCCTAGATCTCTGCCGGCGATCTCTCGGATCTCTTTTATCATGAAGTAAGATGCTACGTCGTAGAGGGGCTTCGCCTCTTTGCCGATCTGGATCGGGTCCAGGGCCTTGTACTTCACGTCTCCAAAGATCGGGGCCTGGCCGTCTTCTGCAAAGGCCGGCGATGCCAGGGCTAAGAGCAATACCAGCGCTCCAAAATGGGCGGGATGACAGCTTTTCAGACTCATTATATTCCTCCTGATTGTAATTTGTCCGAGGTGTATATAAATTTTTAGGGTGGTAGATCGCGGAAAAAGAGGCATCCAGGCTCGGCAGCCGCCGGGCCAAGGGCTCTTCAGTTCACCCTCATGATCTGGAGGAGAGAGCAGACGGGAACCCCGACGATCTCGTCGATCCCCTTCTTGTCCAGGAGGACGCCGATGGCGTTCGTCGCGGCGCCGTGGTCGTTCAGCTCCTCCACCGCCTCCTCCAGGGTCCTCCCGGAGGTGATGACGTCGTCGACGATGACGCACTCGGCGTCGGAGACGTCCGAGAAGTTGGTGCTGAATATCCCCCGAAACTCCGTCTCCCCCTTCTCCGTGGACCACCTCTGCTTGGTGGGGGTGTAGACCGCCAGCTCCACTCCCAGCTCCTCGGCCACCATGCTGGCGAGGGGAACGCCGCTTAAGGCTATCCCGACGACGACCTCGACCTCGGAGTCGGTGCAGTCCAGACACTCGAGGATCATGTCGGTGAGGGCCATGGAAATTTGCCGGAGCCGGATCGAGCTCTTCCCGATGCTGCTCCAGTCGACGGATACGTCTTTGGGTCCCTGGATCCCCCCCTTCTTCTCGCCGTGGGTGAGAAGCCACGTGACAGTCTCCCGAGAGATGTTCAGCTCCTCGGCGATCTGTCCCTCCACCAATCCCTCCGCCTTCAGCTCGGCGGCCTTCTCTATCAAGCTATCTATATTTTTCATTTGTAACCCCCCTTTCTCTTTTCGGCGGGCGTGCCGCAGACGGGACACTCTTCGCCCTCGAAGGGCCGGCCGCAGCCGATGCACCTTCGGGTCCTCTTCACGATCTTCCTGATCCGGGGCTGGGCCACCGGCTCGACCTTTATTCCCAGGTGAAGGGCCGCGTTCTGAAGGGCGTAATCGTCGGTGGCAAGCTCCGCGGAAAGCTCCAGGGCCTTGGCCAGAAGCTCCAGGTCGACCTCGGAGAGGACGGCATCATCCCCCGTCTCCTGAGCGGCAGCCCTCGCCCTCTCCAGCGCCTTCGCAGAGGGGGCCTCGATCCTCGCCCCGGATATCTGAAGCCTCATCCGGGAGCGGATGTCCTTCAGCTCGGCCTCGACTCCGGGGACTGTGACCACATCTCCCTCCAGGGCCTTGCCGATTATGAACGCCGACGAGTCTGCGACGATGAGCGCAACCATCACTGAACTTTTGGCCTCTATACTACTTGGACTTTGCCTTGGAACCGGTCAGGGTGGCGGAAGGGACGGGCCGCCAGACCAAAACGCTATTATGATATGATCTCCCCCAGGGCAGAGAGGATCCCATGGCCAAGAAGAGGAAGAAGTCGAAGAGCGCTCAAAAAGCCGCAGCCTCGGCCGCCGACGAGCCGAAGGCGAAGGATGAGAAGACGATCACCGTTCCGAAGAAGGACTCAAAAGATAGACGCAAAGCCCGAGCCGACGGCATCGTCATGACCCTTTACCCAGCGGTCCTGGGCGCCATCTTCGGCTTTGCGAGCCTCTCGCTCTTCGGAACCGCCGTTGCCGAGGAGGGGGAGGTGATGACCTACCCCTGGTACTTCGTAATGACCCTGGTCATAGCCATCACCTTCTACATCCAGAAGTTCACCTACCCCTATCTCAAGATCAACGTCGAGGAGTTCAAGACTAAGGACTGGTTCTACGTCGAGTTCATAGCCGTCGACCTGTGGCTCGTATCCTGGACCCTCCTCCTCAACTAGACCGGGTGGACCGATGAGGATCGCTGTAATCAATCGGGATCGGTGTCAGCCGAAGAAATGCGCCAAGGAGTGCGAGTACTTCTGTCCGCCGGTGAGGACCGGCGATGAGACGATCGTCTTCGTCGACGGAAAGCCGGTGATCACGGAGAACCTCTGCGTCGGCTGCGGGATCTGCGTCCGGAAGTGCCCCTTCGGAGCGATCACCATCATAAACCTCCCCGACGAGCTGGAGAACCCCACCCACCGCTACGGCAAAAATGGCTTCGCCCTATACGGACTGCCCGTCCCCGCCGAGGGGAGGGTGACGGGCCTTTTGGGGCCCAACGGCATCGGGAAGAGCACCGCCGTCGCCATCCTCTCAGGCCTTATGACCCCAAACCTCGGAAGGGGAGCCTCTTGGAAAGAGGTGATCGAGAGCTACTCCGGCTCCGCCCTGGGCGACTACCTCAGAAGGGTCGTCGAGAAGGGGGTGAAGACCGCCTACAAGCCCCAGTACGTCGACAGGATACCCAAGAGCTACTCGGGGACTGTAGAGGGGCTTCTCGATAAGACCGACGAGCGTGGGGGCCTCTCGGCCCTCGTCGAGAAGATGAACCTTCTGCCTCTGATGGAGCGGGAGATATCGAGCCTTTCCGGCGGAGAGCTTCAGAGGGTGGCGATAGCGGCCTGCGCCGTACGGGACGCCGACGTCTACTTCTTCGACGAGATCAGCCCTTACCTCGACATCTACCAGAGGATCAACGCCGCCTCGGCGATCAGGGAGCTCTCCGAGACCAGGTCGGTGATGGTGGTGGAGCACGACCTCGCCCTCCTGGACCTTCTGGCCGAGAGCGTCCACCTCGTCTACGGAACTCCGGGAGCCTACGGCGTCATAACCCGGCCGAAGGGGGTGAGGGTCGGGATCAACCAGTACATAAAGGGCTACTTCTCCGAGGAGAAC
>CAZHAO010000022.1:0-886 GCA_964530375.1 uncultured Methanotrichaceae archaeon | reverse complement strand
GAGACAGACATTCGGGTCCGGTCGGAGCCGATCGTCTTCGAGGTCCACGCCCCCCGGGCCGAGAAGGACGTACCCCTCCTGGCGAAGTACGATACTTTTTCGAAAAAGTACTCTCAATTCGTCCTGGAGGCGGAGCGGGGCGAGATTCGGAGGGGCGAGGTGGTGGGCATTCTGGGGCCGAACGGGATCGGCAAGAGCACCTACATCAAGATCCTGGCGGGGGTCGAGCTGCCCACGACGGGCAACCTCGACCTGAGGCTGAAGGTCTCCTACAAGCCCCAGTACCTGAAGGCCGAGTCCGACCTCCCGGTCCAGGGGTTCCTTCGAAAGATCACGCCGGAGTTCGACTCCAGCCGCTACCAGTCGGAGTTCGTTAAGCCGATGGGGCTGGAGAAGCTCATGGACCAGACGATGGACGAGCTATCCGGCGGCGAGCTTCAGAGGGTGGCGATCGTCGGCTGTCTCAGCCGGGACGCCGATTTGTACCTTCTCGACGAGCCCTCGGCCCACCTGGACGTCGAGCAGAGGATGATGACCGCGAAGGTTTTGCGCCGGTTCGCCGAGAGCGCTGAGCGGTCGGTCATGGTCGTCGACCACGACATCTACCTCATCGACCTCCTGTCCGAGAAGCTGATGGTCTTCGAGGGGGAGGAGGGAAAGAGGGGCGTTGCCCATCCGCCTGTGGAGATGAGGGAGGGGATGAACCGGTTCCTTGCGAGCATTGGGATCACCTTCAGGAGGGACGAGGACACCCGGAGGCCCCGGGTGAACAAGCCCGGATCGAGGCTCGACAGGTCCCAGAGGGAGTCGGGGGAGTACTACTATTACGCCGCCGATGCGGCATGACGCCTTTGATGAAATGAAAGAATGATGGAGCGAATTATAT
>CAZHAO010000021.1:0-14653 GCA_964530375.1 uncultured Methanotrichaceae archaeon | reverse complement strand
TGACAACTTGACCGCCGCCCGGAGGCGAATCGTCGCTATTCAGTCTGCCTGATGCATCTCTTCATAAAGTTCATGAAAGTTCCGACGTTCTCGGGTTTTACTTTGAAGGACATGGAGATGGTCACGTCCTCAGAGATATCCTCAAGCTGGGCCACCACCGACAGCTTCAAAGGAGGCGCATCAACGCCGCTCATATCCTTCAGAGCGGCCTTGAAATCCTCCAGACCTTCAACGTCCTCTGGAGTTATGGCGACGCCTCCGGGCGGCTTGCTGGCCCTCCAGAGCTTTGAGGGTCCGACCTCCACAAACTCGCATTTGCCCTGGGACTTCAGAACTGAAAGGTACTTTATGGCGGTGGTTTTGCTGACCCCCGCCTGCTTTGCCACGTCGACGGTGGTCAGCCCAACTTCGGAATCTTCTATCGCCTTGAGAATTCGCTCCTCATAAGATGCCATTTTTTAGTCAGCCTCACCCTCTTCAAACTCTTTATCGTTCCGGCTCTCCTCGCCATCGGACTCTCCAAATTAGTATCAGATTCGCCGTCTTCATATATAACCTTCTTGTTTGCAAATTGCCCGTTGGTGGCAATCAAACCATTTAAACCAGTAAATCCAAAAGAATCATGATGACCGATGAAGATCCCGCCATCCCGGACGATGATCGCGGTGGCGACAGAAGAGATATGTCCTATGACCCCCAGCGCTGGCCGCCGATCAGGGGGGATTATCGGCTGGATGATCCCGAATCCCGGATTGCTGTGGTGACCCTCGCCAGCAGCCTTGAAGCGGCGGGAGCTGCGATATTTGGTCCCTGCAAAACCGAGAACCTCGGGGTGGAGAAGGTGGTGGCAAACCTCATCTCCAACTCCAACCTCCGGTTCCTCCTGGTCTGCGGCGAGGAGTCGAAGGGGCACCTTCCGGGCGATTCCATTCTGGCTCTTCACAGAAACGGGATCGACGGAGAGGGGAGGATCGTGGGGTCGAAGGGGGCTATACCCTTCATCGAGAACCTCTCTTTGGAGGCGATCGCGAGGTTCCAGCGGCAGGTGGAGGTGATCGACAGGATCGGCCTCGTAGACGAGGAAGAGATCGAAAAGATCGTCCGGGAATATCGATCCCTATCGGCGCCCTTCCCCGAGCCGCCGATGGTCGTCGTCAAGAGAAGGGCCAAGAGGGCGGGATATGGGGCTAGGGCCCAATCCGGCGACGCCATCTTCGGCGAGGGGGTCGTCCTCGACGCCTCGGCCTGGCTGGTGGTGGAGGGGGAGAAGGGGTTTTTATAATATGAAGATCGCCCGTCTCCGGAGGCAGAAGCAGGATGGCAGAAAACAGGTTTGAGGATGGCATCTTCCTGATGCATACGGACAGGTTCGAGGAGGCGGTGGAGTTCTTCAAAAGCTTCGTCGAGGCCGACCCGTCCGACGTCGAGGCGTGGTACAAGCTGGCGGTCGCGTACCTCGGGGCGGGGAGGCTGGACGAGGGAAGGGCATCCGCCGAGAGGGCCGTGGAGCTTTTGCCCGACGACCCGGAATATCTGAACCTCCTCGGCGGGATATTGTCCCTCAAGAACGACGACGAGGGGGCCCTCGAGTACTTCGATAGGGCGATTCAGGCGAAGCCCGACACCGTCCGGGGCTGGATCTCGAAGGTGATGACTCTGCGAAACCTCGATCGGATCAATGAGGCGAAGGAGGCTTATCGAGAGGGCGTCGGCCAGGCCCCGAGCCTCCGGGACCCCGAGGAGTGGAACGACCTCGCGGGGGCGATCTACGACCGGGGGGACTTTGCAGCCACCATCGAATTTCTCGACTTCCTCCTGAACTTGGAGCCGGAGGAGCCGAGCTACAAGTTCAACAAGCTCGGGCCCCTCTCGAAGCTGAAGAGGTACGATGCCGTGGCGGATCTCGCAGAAGAGCTGGTCGAGGCGAAGCCCGACTTCGTCCCCGGCTGGATGGTGAGGGGGATCGCCCTCCTGGGCCTGGAGAGGTGCGAGGAGGCGGTCGAGGCCTTCGACAGAGCCATCATTCTGGACCCGACGAACTCCGAGGCCCGCGAGATGAAGATGAGGACCCAAGAGTACCTGGAAGAGATGAAGAGGGGCTGAAGCCCGCCGATGGGCCCGTTTACGCCGCAGCGGTGGCGTTCTCCGGGACGTAGACCACCATCCCGTTCTCGAGCCGGTAGGCCGTCCCCATCTTGGTCCCCTGGCCGCCAGCGATCTTGTCGGTCATGTTCAGGATCTGGATCTGGTCCATGTTTTTAATTATAATCTGCATGTTGGGGTCGCCCGGGTTCTTGACGATGGTGACGCTCGCCTCGGGCTGAAGCAGCTCCGGTATGTTGTAGGAGACGACCAGGGCCAGGAGGAGGGCCACGGCGAAGACCATGGCGGTGTCGAAGAGGTTCGCAACCCCGCTCATGGGGTCTTCATCTTCGGAGCAGTTCAGAACTCCAAGCCTACTTCGCCTCATCTATCCGGCTCCTCATGATCTCCGCAGCGTACTCAAGATCGCTCAGATCCTGCCGGTACCATCGGGACTTGACGACCAATGACGAATAGCAGATTCCGCCCACCACCAGGCCTATGACCGTGGTGGCAAAGGCTATCACCAGGTTGTCTGCCATCGACTTGATGTCGCCCTGAGAAAGCCCGATCAGAGCCGGGCCCATGGGGATGAGGGTGCCCATCAGCCCCAGGATGGGCCCCACCTTAGTCCCGATCCTCAACGGCTCCAGAGCCTTGGCCATGCGAAGTTCCGCATCTTGAAGGATCTTCTCCAGCTTCCTTTCAACGGGCCTCGTCTTTAGAGCTCCGCCCATCTCCGCCAGAGCGGCCGATACCTGCCATGGGGACTTGTAGCCTAAAAGGACCCCGGCGGCATCTTCCGCCCTCCCTTCAAGGGTGAGCTCTGCGGCCTTCAGGCTCAGATCCTCCAGCTCGTGAAGCATCCTCCGCCGTGATGTGTACTCATTTATGAGGGAGCCGAAGAGGGCCAGCGACCAGCCGAAGAGCAGTAGCAGGCCCACGATGACGGGGTAGAGGAAGGCCGTAGAGAATATGTAAAGAAGCTCCGCGCTGGCCTCATAAAGGCTCAAATCGGTGTCCCCCGCATTCTGGCGACAAATCCCAGGCCGACCAGCGAGATGATGAGCAGGTAGGAACGGGCCAGATCCAAAAACGGCAGCTCTGCCGGCACAAAGGCGATCTTCTGGGAGTTCAGGTAGGCCGGGATTATGAAAATTGAGATGAGGTAAAATAGGCCCAGGAAGATCATGGCATGGCCCATGGCCGACGGCGCTCTCTTTATCCTTCCCAAAAACCCGGAGAATGCCGCGATGCTGAAGAAGAAGAGAAGGCCCACTAGTGCGCCGATCTTCACCGCGTCGATCTTCGCAATCTCCGCGAGGAAGCTGCAGGAGATGAAGCTCGCGGCGAGGCAGGCGGGACAGGGCATCGATAAGACCCAGAAGGTCTTGCGCGATATGTCGTGACGGTGGCTGTTCCAGTCTCTGGCGGTCACGACCCCCAGGGCGACCAGGAGGATCGCAATCAGAAGGTGCAACGCCACTCCTGTATTCAGGGCGGTCGTCAATACTTCTTCAGAGAGCATCTCAACGGCCACGCCCATGAATAGAGATATCCCCAGGTAGCCTGTGGCGATGAGAAGAACCTCGCGACGGCTCAAGCTCGCAAGGCCGCACCCCAGGCTGACCTTCAGCGCGAAGATGATGATCCCGATGAGTACACCAGAAGCGGCAAGCCATGTGAAATCCAAGGACGTTCACCAACCAAACTTTAATGGACGTAAGTCAAGTTCACAGGATATAACGTTTACGCAAACAAACCTGCGTAATGAAAAGCCACGTTGTATATCCTGGATCGAGAAGAGAAATCCCGGGATTGGAGAAGATCTATAAAATTAAAGGCATGGGAGAGGGTTCAGAAAGGAGGCACGTTCTACCTCCTCCTGAACCCCGCCCCAATCGCCATAAGGATGAAGAGGACGAGGATGATCCCCATCAGAGGCGCTCCCGATATCGAGGGCATGCTAGTCTTCTCCTGGAGGTTCTCCATCACAAACCCGCTCACCTCGCCCTCCGCCGATTCGGTCGTCTCCTCCACCAGCTCCGGTTTTTCGGTGAGAGCCGTCCCTACGCTCGCCGAGCGGGTCTGGTTGGCGGTGCCGGAGGCGGGTTCATCCTGGGGGTAGGGGTGCCTGCTGGACCCGCCCTTGCTCGGGCTGCTGGAGGTCGCCTTCTCGGGCTCGGTGCCGGTGAGGATCCCCTCCATGTAACCTTTGAGGAGAGGGTTGCCGCAGGTGTGGTGGCAGCAGGTTACGTCGTATTCGGCGACGGACTCGGTGTACTCCTCCACAAGGCTTTCAAGCACCTCATCGGACGGATGCCAATAATCCTTCCTTGCGGCCTCGATCATTCGCGCCGTAATCGATTGGTATTGATAGGGGTTCTCAGTTTTGAGAAACTCATCCACACCCAGATCGTACTTGTCGTTGACGTAGATCTCGTATATCTCATCCCAGTCGGAGTCGGTGACCATATCCGGCGTCGTCACGTCCCATCCCCACGTGTACTCGGTGAATTTCATAAACTGTCTTGCGCCGGCGTAGTCGCATTCCATCATCCCCGTTATCCATCTCGGATTGAAATACCGGGCCCGCAGCTCTGTTCTGAAGGCCTCGTTCAGCGTTATGATCTGGGGTTCATCGACGCTCTCAAGGCTCGCTATGTACATGGCTGGGTCCTTCCCCGTCAAAGACCGAACCGCAAGTTCGATCCCTCCAAGGTAGCCGTAATAGTCGTCGCCGTCGATGATCCCGAAGAGGTTTGTCGAGTCGCTATGGACGGCCGCATCGAGGTCCATCAGGTTCATCGTGAAAACGTCTTCATAACAGTCGCCCCAAACCTCCTTTCCGTAGATGTGAGCCGTTCTTGATATGAAAAGGTCGGCGAGTTTGGATTCGTTATCCCACGTATCGCTTGCGGCTATCGCCTCCGGCATTCCATTTCCATAAGCCCCCGGCGCTTCGCTGAATATCCTCGCTCTAGAAATGTAATTTGCTGTGCTGTTATTGTATCCGCAGGCGATGAGCGCACCCTCCATCTTCAGAGAGTTCATCCTGACGTAGTTCGTTTCGTTCGTCTCGTTGAGATCCGCAACCGTTCGAACGGCCTCATCGATCAGCTCAAGCTGGTAAGAGAACGTATCCCTGTAAAGTCCCGAAGATTGGATTATCACGTCGATCCTGGGGTGTGTCATCTCTTCCGCTGGCGTCACATTGAATCCGGTGATCACACCATTGCTTCGTATCGGTTTAACGCCGAGGAGCGCATGGATCTGGGCTTCCATCAGCCCGTGGTGACGCATCGTCTCCATCGCCCAGAGGGTATATGACACTTTTTCCGGGTATGTGCCGTTATTGTTGTTGCGGTAATCCTCGATCAGATGGTCTGCAAGGATTTCGCCCATGATGGTGGTCTCCTCGTCGGGGAACTTACGCTGGTCGAAACTGTAGAAGTTCCTGCCGGTCGGCAGAGCGTCGGGGTTGCGGATGGGATCGTTTCCGGGCCCCGGTTCTATGTACTCTGCGTCGAGTGCCCTCAGCGTCTGGTCGATCTCCCGAGTCGTCTGGCTGAGACGGTCGGAATATTCCAGTCCTCGATTGAGATAGGCCGAAACGTCTTCATCGGCATCCGTCAGGTTGAGAACCTCCAGCTGGGCGGCAGATACGTTCTTTCCGTCAAGGAGCGTCGCGTTCAAAAGTTCGATCGCATAGGCGTTCGCCGCATCTTCCCAGTCTTCTTCGTCTCCGTCGTCTTTTGGGATGACATCGTATATGGCGTCGACGAAATCGCTTCGGAGCATCGATTTGACCATACATACCAGCTGTTCATCTTCTGGAGCGACGCCGAAGGTGTGAACGCCGTAGGGCATCAGCGTGGACTGGAGTTTATGCAGATAGTTGTGGACAGTGTTTCCGACGAAATCCCCGAATTCATCTTCCGACATCGCCCTGAGTTCATCCGCTGTTGTGCCGAGGTCGCTTTCCATCGTCAGATTCTCGTAAAGCTCGATGGTGCTGTTGCGATAAAGGGCCATCATTGCGGTGTCGTTGGCGCTCTTGGCATCTTCGTAATTGTGAATCTTCTCGTGCATCGCAGCCAGGTCGCCGTAGATCCCCGCCTCCATTATCGGCGGCGTCAGGTGATCTATGATCACCGCGTTGCCGCGGCGTTTGGCCTGGGTGCCTTCACCTACATTGTCCATTATGTAGGGATAGACCACAGGCGTATCGTCCACCAGGATAGATGAATAATCGTATCTGCTGAGGCTCACCTCCTTTCCAGGGAACCATTCCTGGGTTCCGTGGGTGCCAAAGTGGATTATCGCATCGGCATCGAAGACGTTGTTGATCCAGAAGTAAGTTGCAAGATACTGGTGGGTTGGAGGTATCGACTTGTTGTGGTACAACAATGATTCGTCGGAGAGCCAGGCTTTCGTTGGCTGGGGTATGAAATTGACGTTTCCAAACTGCACCGTGGGGATCACAAAGTTGCCCTCATACACCATGATATCGCCGGGGGCTTTGCCCCACGTCGCCTCCACATCAGAACGAATGCCTTCCGGCAGAGCGTTGTACCAGGAGAGATAATCATCGACGGAGACGAGGGTGACGTGGCCAGATTTCACGACCTTTTCCAGCTCTTCGGGCGCCCAAGCGCCCACGTTCCTGCTCTCTATTAAAAGGTCTATCAGCTCGCTGCCGTTGGGAATTGAGCCGTTTCCGACGTTATAACCTTCTGCTCGCATCCGTTCGAGCAGCAAAGTGAAGCTGGAGGAGATGTCGAGGTAAGTTGCTCCGATATCGTTTTTGCCGCCTTCGTGGTTGTAATATATAATGCTGACCATCTTGTCGGCGTTATCGATTCTTCCGAGGTTTGCCCAGGAAGTCGCCCTGTCGCACAGCCAGTCCACCTGCGAGATCGACGGGTCATAGTAATTCTGTTCAGTAGCTGGATCTTTTACATAACCTGCCGTCCATATGTACTCGATACACCCATCGATCTCAGGCTGTATGACCTGATAAGGGATCATCATCAGGCCCAGTCCTCGAGCGCTATCGTTGAACTGCGAAGGCGTTTGGGAGGCGTCCTCGACCGCTTTTAGAACAGGAACGTTGTACTTCTTCAGGTATTCCACACCTAGCTCCTGATCGCCATAATTTAGATAGAAACCTTTCAAGGAGATTATGCAATCCACCAGTACCGTCCCATTTCTTGTGAAATAATCTACGTCGTTTGTGCAAACCTCGTAGGTGGCATAGATGACGTTACAGCCTTTCGATTCTAGGTTCCTGATTATTGCATCGTCGGCGGTGAAATGAAGAGGCTCTTTTGCGATATTATGAGTTGCGATAATGCCGATTGTTGGTGCAGACTCATTATAGCCGTTATCTGCATACCACTCAAGGTATTCTCCGCTATCTTTAAAGATTCTTGGAAACGCATCGGGGTGGTAGATTCCATGATCAGGAATTTCCGGGTCTGATGCTGGAGAATATTCGATGTAGGCATCCTCAAGCTCCGCTCCGATGAAGCGGATAAAGTTTTCCATGTTGGCATATCCATCTTTGTAAATGTAGCTATCCAACTCACTGCACGGAGGACGGTTCATGTCGATTGTGCCGACTCCGTACACATCGCTCTCGGAACTAAGTCCGATTTGTGTACCATTGGCCTTGGCATTTAGGAGGACATCCTTGAACTTTGAAAGTTCGATGTAACCTACCATGTACAGCATGATGACGTCTTGATCGGAGATGTTCGCCAGTTTTGCAGCAACCACTTCACCATCCATACAATCCATCACAGTGACATCGAAGAGATCAGTTATGATGCTCCTCTCAGAGATTACTTTATTTAGATAATATATGTTAGTGGGCAAGTTGGCGATGAAGGTTATGTCGACCTTCGGGCGCAGAAGTTCGGGTTCCGGAACCGTTTCGTCTGCCCAAAGGCCGCAGAACTTCTGTCCCATGAGCTTGAGCATGTTCTTCATGTTCGCCTCTCCGCCCTGGACCCAGCACCTCTCGATATCGGTGTAGTTGGCCGAGGATAGGTCGACGTCGGGGAAGGTGACGTTCGAGGAGAGGTTGTATCCGATGAACCGAACTCCGATGAGCTTGGATTCGTTTATGCTCGCATTCCACCCGTTCACCAGGGCCTCATCCTGGGACTCGATGAAGACGACGGCATAGTCCGAGAAGTTCATCTCGCCCGTGAGGGTGTCGTTCCTGGCGAAGATGGTCACGTTCAGCTCTGAAGCTATGGTGGGGTCTGAAGCGGCGCTCCTCAGAGCGGCCTCGTTTAGGTCTGTGCCCAGAAGAAAGGCGAAGGCGCTCTCGGGCCCTTCTGAGGGGCCTTCCACCTCTGCCGAGGCCGATCCCGCCAAAATAATCATCGCCGACAGATACAACACCGGTAACTTATCGCTTCTCCAAGACATGGGAACACCAAATAAGACTAATTAGATTCAAAGCAACTTTATTTGTTTTAGAACCTTTCGGTCGTCGAGGATGACCGATGAAAGGACATATTTATCAGGGGATGAGAGATTGTAGTCGAGAAGTGCCGGATTTCATCTCAGATCTGCGAGATGGTGAATCAATTTGAGAGGATCCCATGAAGATCGACGATAAAAGTTCGGGGGGCGTGAAGATCGTCAGCCCCGCGGGAAGGGTGGACGCCTCTTCGTCCGACGAGCTGAAGGCGAAGATCGATGGGCTGATCGGCGAAGGATGTCGAAAGATGGTGGTCGACTTCGACCGCGTCGAGTACATCAGCAGCTGGGGGCTCCGGGTGATGCTGGCGTCCCTCAAGCAGCTGAGGAAGATGGGCGGAGATCTGAAGCTGGCATAGTTTACGCAAACAAACCTGCGTAATGAAAAGCCACGTTGTATATCCTGGATCGAGAAGAGAAATCCCGGGATTGGAGAAGATCTATAAAATTAAAGGCATGGGAGAGGGTTCAGAAAGGAGGCACGTTCTACCTCCTCCTGAACCCCGCCCCAATCGCCATAAGGATGAAGAGGACGAGGATGATCCCCATCAGAGGCGCTCCCGATATCGAGGGCATGCTAGTCTTCTCCTGGAGGGTCTCCAGCACAAACCCGCTCACCTCGCCCTCCGCCGATTCGGTCGTCACCGAGATCAAGGAGACGGAGATGGCGCTTCAGGAGAACGAGGAGAGGATGAAGCTCGTCATCGGAGGGGCGAACCTGGGGATCTGGGACAGGAACGTGGCGACGGGAGAGGTGGTCCGAAACCGGCGGATGGTGGAGATCTTCGGGTACCCTGAAGACGAGTTGACGGGCCAGGCCTGGGATCGGCAAGGCGTAATACATCCAGATGATTTCGATAATGTGATGGCGGCCCTTCAGGACCACTTCGAGGAAAGGACCCCTTGCTTCGAGATCGAATATCGGCTGAGGCGGGGAGACGGCCGCTGGATATGGGTCCGCGACCGAGGCGAGGTGATGGAGAGGGACGCGGTGGGCCGCCCCCTGCGGATGGCGGGGATCACCCAGGAGATCACTGAGATCCGGCAGAGCCAGGAGGCTCTACGGGAGGCGAACAGGAAGCTGAACCTCTTCAGCAGCGTCACCCGCCACGACATCCAAAACCAGATCGCAAGCCTATCGGGTTACGCCCTCCTCTTGAGCGAGATCCTCTCCGAGGACCCCGCCATGAGAAGTTACATCGATCGGGTCATGGAGCTGACGGAGACGATAAGAAAGCACGTCGCCTTCACCCGGGACTATCAGGACATGGGGGTGGCTGCTCCCGAATGGCAGTCGGTGGAGGAGGTCGTCCGGCGGGCGGCACAGTCCGCTCCCGTCGCGATCGCAAAAGAGCGGATCAAGCTTGAGATCTCCACGGGATCGCTGGAGATCTTCGCTGATCCCATGCTGGAGAAGGTCTTCTTCAACCTCCTGGAGAACGCCGCAAGGCACGGTGGCAACGTCACCGAGATCCGGGTCTCCTTCATCGAAAGAGGGGATGATGGCGGCGGGGTCATCGTCGTCGAGGACGACGGCGTGGGGATACCGGCGGAGATGAAGGCCCGGATCTTCGATGAGGCTTTCGGGAGGCACACCGGCTACGGCCTCTTCCTCAGCCGGGAGATCCTGGGGATCACCGGGATGACCATCGCCGAGACCGGCGAGGAGGGGAAGGGGGCGAGGTTCGAGATAGCCGTTCCGAGGGAGAATTATCGGCGGGCCTCAGGTCAGCACACAGAAAAAATAATATAATATTAAAGCTCAGAAAGTCAGATGGACCAACATAAACATCACCGCGGAGGATAGTAAGAGGCCCATGGCACCATTCATTCAAAATTAATTTGAGGTAAGGGTGTGTCTCTATAAAAACTCATGCGATGCCTTAATGAATACATTTAGATAATAGTTATTTTATCACACCTCGCACTCCGCCAGGATCTCCGCCGCGAGCCTCCTCATCCTCTCCTCCCCAATGAACTCCCCCACCAGCCGGAGGGCGAACTCCATCGCCGCCCAGGTGAACGAAGCCCGGATATCCTCCGGGGAGGACGACGGCGCCGAAATCCTCGGGGTCGATCTCGTCGATGAAGGCATCGGGGACGACCCTGATCCCGTGGGACCCCCCGACGGTCCCCATCTTCTGGCCAGGCCCCTCTCCCTTGCCGAGGCTTGCGATCACCACCTCCACCTCAGCCCTCCTCAGGATGTCGACTATCGTCGCAAACTCGATCTCTTCAAACCCCTCTGCTACGGGAACGACGCCCTTCATACAGCTTCCGCCTCCTTTCGTCCTCTCGGTTCGCTGGCGATGAGCTTTGATCTCAAAATTATTATAACTTTCCAGCTCCATCCGCCATTTTGAGGCTGAGCCGGTCGGGCTTCGGCTTCACCCTCTAAAAAAGAGCCTCAAGAGCGTCAAGCTCAGAGCCTCTTCTCCCTCCGGCCCGCGCCCCGGCCCCCGAAGGCGTAAAACTGGCTCTGGTCGATCAGGTCCTGGAGCGCCTCCTCGGGGGTGGCCTCGCCGCCCCGACCGAGGGGCCCCAGGATCTGGGCGATCTCCTCCAGGGTCGGGGTCTCGGCCTCGCACTGGGATATGATCCGGGCGATGAGGTCGACGATGGGGTCGACGGTGGGTTCCGAGGTGAGAAGGAGCATCAGGACGTCTTCGTGGGTGAGGTGGTAATCCTTCACCATCTTCGAGAGGACTAAGAGCGCCGAGACCGAGATCGACCGAACCATCCCCTCCTCATCCCCCTCGATGACGGCCTCCTCGACCCGGAGGACCTCCGAATCCGTGGCGACGAGGAGAACGAGGACGCTCACCTCCTCCTCGTCCACCGCACCACCATCCTCGTCTTCCACGTTGTCTTTTTCTGCGGCCTCGGCCACCGCCTTGGCCGCAGCCTCCCCCTCTCTCGCCCCTCCGCCCGCCGGCGGGGCGGCGGTGATGGCGGCGAGGCTTTCTGCCCTGCCGATGAGGGCGGCGATCTCGATGGGCACATCCCCGGCCACCAGCTCCAGAAGAAAGATGACTCCCGAGGGGGACTTCCAGTGGCCGCCGAAGGAGAGGCCCGTCTCAAAGCCGAGCTGGACCCCAAGGCTCAGGACGAGATCTTTGAGGGCGAGGCGGTGCTGGAGGTCGGAGACCTTCGGGGCCGAGGCGGCCAAAAGCTCCCTTATGGAGTCGGCGTCCTTCGCCAATTCAGCCAAAAAGCTCTGAAACCTCTTTCTTGAGTCGTCCTGCGTGAGGTCGCCGGCTAGGGCGAGGATCTGATCGAGATCGATCTTCATCGCTTAAGTTTCATCGACTCCGGTTTAGATAAGCCTATCTCACCGACTCCAAAAGCCATCCCTCTGGGGATCGACTGAAGTAGAGAAAGACTGCCACCGGCTTGGCTACAGCTGCCTCACCACCGTCCCGCTGATGGCGAGGACTTCCAGCAAGCCATTTACTCAGAATCTCGCTTGCTTGGACTACCCTGCGCGAGTCTTCGGTCGCGCAGCTGGAAGCGCCCGCAGCCGTCAGCAGCAGAAGCGCCGCCAGCGCAAGAGCCGGAACCGGTCTCGTCGTATGCCTGCCTCCTGAGAACAACTGGTGCTGAGGCTATAAAAAGATTCACAGTCCCCGACCTCAAATCCGCCATCCCTTCGATAATGGGATGGAGCTTGGCCCCGGAAATCTCCGCCGAATCGGAGGGGAGGCTTCCGGGGCCGCTAAATTAAATATCGGATAGGATGCTTAATAGAACTATTAGTTACAAAGGAGATTGCAAATGAGCACAAAAATTTGCGTCGAGTTGATCGCATCTCTGGCGTTCCTCCTTCTTGTGAGCGCCGGAGGGCTAGCCCAGGATGCGGCGCCGGAAGACTTCGCCTCGGAGGCGACGGATATCGGGACGATCGGGGCCGAGGGCGGGATGATCTCATCCGAGGCGTCCCTCGGATACCCCGGCGAGATAGACTGGTTTAAGTTCACCGTCGAGGCACCGACCGCAGAGATCGTCGTCGCGGCGGACATGATAGACGACCTCAGGATCGTGATCTACGACGATGCGATGAACTACGTCACCTCCGGCGAGGGGCTCCTCATGATGACGGCCGAGGCCGGCACCTATCTCGCCCGGGTCGACTCGATCGGCCTCGCGGAGGGGAACTACTCCATCGCTTTGAGCAATTTATTCGAGGCCGAGCCGAACGACTGCATCACCGACGGGAACGACCTGGGATCCCTGGCGATGATGACGATAGTCGGGGGCTCGATTGAGCCGATGGGCGACATCGACTACTTCCTCTTCGAGGTGGACCCGGAGTCGGAGGGGTACGTCATGATCGAGGCGATCACCACCGGCGGCCTCGCCGCCGACGACGGTGAGGATGAGAACGAGGATGACTACGAGGATTACGATGACTTCTTCAGCTACTTCGACGACTGGGAGACGGCATCCCTGGTCCTCTACGGCTACAACGAGACCGAGGGCAGCTACCTGCCGATCGACCACGGCGATTACGGGGTCGAGGCATATCTCACCACAGGAAAATACGCCGTCCGCGCCGAGTCGGAGAGCCTGGAGCCGATATCCGGCTACGTCCTGGCCATAGGCTTTGCGAACTATGAATGCGAAGATGAGCCGAACGACACCCCCGAGGAGGCCCTGGATCTGGGGGTCCTGACCGACGGTGTCGAGATCGAGGCGGACGGATGCATCCTTCCCGCTGACGACGTCGACTACTACGCCCTCGTGGTCGAGGAGGCCCTGGAGGTCGAGATAGAGGTCTCGGGAGACTCCGACGGCGACTCTCGCCTCTACCTATATGACGAAGAGATGGAGGAGATCGGCAGCGACGACGACAGCGGTGAAGGGACCTGGTCGAAGGTCAAAGAGGAGCTGGAGCCTGGAACCTACTATATCCAGGTCGAGTCCTACTTGGGCGGCGAGACGTTCACGTACACTTTGACGACCACTGGAACGGGAGCCGGATCGGAACCCGAATCTCAAGTTTGAGAAATCCGCGAGACTAGAAGTCCGCGGATGAACTCTTTTTTTGGCCTCACCATAAGACCATCACCCCGAAGGCGACGAAGAGCATGATCACGTCCCGGAGGCCCGTCGAGAAGACCACCAGCTCCGCTCCGATCCTCGGCCCGAAGATCCCGGCGTGAGAGGGGACCAGCCACCGGAAGGCCCAGGCGACGCTGCTGATGACGTTTCCGACCATCAGGGTCACCACCACCTCCTTTCCCGATAGCTCCCCCGCCGCGAGAAGGCCGCCGGCCACGGTGTAGGCGGCGACGCGGAAGCCTCCCCTCCGATTCGGCGGTGGCCGGCGAGCATCGAGTTCGCGCTCGCCGCCGAGAAGAAGGCCATCATGAAGCTCGCGCCGCCGGCATCGCTGACCTGGTTATGGGCCTGGCCATAAATGCGATCTTCTCTGCGGCGTTCAGGACCACTATCATCTCCGCCAACACTAGGCCCAGGACGATCGGCGGGAGGGACTTCGAGAGGAAACCAAAAGACGGTGCCGTCGATTGGATGAGCATGCGGGCGATCTCCGCCATCTCCGTCATCGGCATCATCTCGTCGGAACCCCTTCTTAAGTAGCACGGATGAAACGATGATTCATATCCCTGATATCGGATTGTAGGATAATGCCCGAGTATCCAAAAGAAATTAGTAACCTGAGCCCCTATCCCGAGATCCATGAAAGAGAAGTGGCTCATGGCCAGCGAGGGCCCCTGGGAGGAGATGAAGCCAAAAATCACCACCGCCCTCGAGTCCGGGTTCGACTGCGTGGTGGCGAAACAGGAAGACGTCGAGAAGGTGAGAAAGCTCGGCGATATAAAGGTGGCCTCCTTCGGGACCGAGAGGGATAAGGAAGATATACTCATAATAGGCCGAGGCGGCGAGGGGGACGGCTCGGTCCCCCTCCCCGAGGAGTTCGGAGCCTCCCTGGACATCAGCCTCGCCCGGGCCGTCGATGGGTTGGTGTCGGGATACGTCGAGATCAGGAGCAAGAGGTACGAGGAGTTCGCGGTGGAGCTGGGAAAGAACGTCGACTACCTCGTCGTGGTCGGGA
>CAZHAO010000020.1:0-14689 GCA_964530375.1 uncultured Methanotrichaceae archaeon | reverse complement strand
GAACAAGACCGAGATCATGCTCGGCTACTCGACGAAGTTCGGGGACGCTGCCGCGGACATCCTGCCGATAGCAGGCCTCTACAAGGACGAGGTGAGAGAGCTTGCCAGAAGCCTGGGCGTTCCGGAGCGGATCATCGAGAAGGCTCCGACGGCGGGGCTATGGCCCGGCCAGACCGACGAGGGGGAGCTTGGGATCACCTACCAGGACGCGAACGCCATCCTCCGGGGCCTGGAGGCGGGAATGAGCCGCAAGGATCTGGCGGCGGAGTTCGGCCCCGAAAAGCTGGATCTGATCAAACGAAGGGTTGCCGGCGGGAGGCACAAGAGGGAGCTTCCGCCGACTCCGGCCCTTCGATCCCCCCTTTGATCCCCCCTGCCCCTTTTGTCTCCCTTCTCTTTTTTGCCATCCCTGGCGTTGATTTCGTTTCCTTAAACCCTTTTTACCTGCTCCGCCCATCGAGGAGCATGGAGCCGAAGGAGGATTTCAGAAGGGCCGAGGAGCTTCGGGCAGAGATCCTGAAGGGAGGCCTCGCCGTCCGGGGCGTCGAGGCGACGAGGGACGCCCTTAGCGCGGGGCGGGTGAGCGTTCTGGTCCTTCTGAAGGACGCCTCCATCCCCGGCTGGATCTGCGAGAGGTGCCAGGCCCTGGAGGCGAGGAGGAGGCCGCCGGAGGTCTGCCCCAGTTGCGGCGGCCCTGCATCGCCCGTCGACGTCGTCGAAGAGCTCTACGAGCTGGCGGTGAGGACGGGGGCGGAGGTGGAGTTCGTCGAGGAGGACGCCTGCCTCGCCTCGTCGGAGGGGGTGGGGGCGCTCTTGAGGTATTAGGTGCTCGATAGCAAAGATGCGGCCAGTAGTATACTTGGCTCATAGGAAGGTTGCGAAACTGCGATGTCGTCGAAAAGCTTATATGCAATCTTTGTATACACAAGTCTATGTCAACTTCGGTTTACAGCATCCGCCTGGAGAGCGACGTCCGGCGGATGATGGACGAGATGAGCGAGGTTGACTGGCAGGCCGAGATCAGAGATATGGTGGAGGCGATGGTCCGGGATAAAAGGAAGAAGAGGCTCCTGGACCGGGCAGAGGCCCGCTGGAATGAGCAGGTCGAAAGCCCCGAGGGCGCAGCATCGATGATAAGAGAGGACAGAGATGCGAGATAAGGCCGTCTTCGACTCCAGCGTGATCGCCGCCATCTTCTTCAAAGAGGACGCCTCCTCCCGAGCCCTGAAGAGCGCGGCGGGATGCGATCCCATAACTTTGGACCTGGCGATCGCCGAGGTGGGGAACGTGGCCTGGAAGAGGGTCTCCTTCTCCGGCGAGAAGGAAGAGAGGGCTATTGAGGCTCTTCGGGACTGCCTGGAGTTCATCAGCACCACCTGCATCCTCACGAAGTCGTCCGACCTTCTGGAGGAGGCCTTCGGAATCGCCGTTCAGGACAAGGTCTCTTTCTACGACTCGCTCTTTCTCGCTGCGGCAGAGGGGGAGGGCGTGCCGCTCCTGACCCTCGACAAAAAGCTGCATGACCGGGTGAAAGAGACGAGGGACGTCCGTCTCGTCTAGCCTGGCAAAAGGCCGCGACACCATCCGCCCCGCGCCGGAGGCTTGAAGCCCGCAACTTGATCTCTCTGAGATCAAGGATTAAGATCGTCCCTTCGAGATGAGCGAAAAAGAGAGATCTTTTCGGGTCGGATTTGAAACGTCACTTTCCTTTTAGACGGCATAAAACATTTTATTTAAATATCAACAGTGTCCCAGCAGATCTTGACAGCCATCTGTCGGATAGCGGACGCAAATTCTCAAGCTGCCTCCATTAGAGACAGCAATAGATCTCGATTTTCTTGCATAAGATGGGAACATACCTGTTAGGCATTTTTCATATCCCCTATGAAACTTTATCAAATCTCTTTATAAATCCCCCGGGCGTATTCTGGCCGTTGGTTGAGTCGGACGGGTTGTTCAATCCGAGACGCGAATTTGCGATCGATTGGTGATGCATTATGGTTCTAGACAGCGGCGATACGGCCTTTATCCTGGTCTCTACGGCGATGGTGATGCTGATGACGCCGGGAGTCGGGCTCTTCTACGGAGGCCTCGTCCGAAAGAAGGACGTCGTCTCCATGATCGGCCTCTCCTTCCTGGCCCTGGCCCTGGTCAGCGTCCAGTGGGTGCTGGTGGGCTACAGCCTCTCCTTCGGGACGGATATAGCTGGCTTCATCGGAGGCCTCGACTTCCTGGGCCTCCGGGGAGTGGGGATGGACGCTGGGGACGGGACGATACCGGGCCTGCTCTTCATGGCCTTCCAGCTGGTATTCGCAGGGATCACCCTTGCGATCATAACCTCTGCCGTCGCCGAGAGGGTGAAGATAGGATCGTTCATAGTCTTCGGCCTCCTCTGGACGACCCTGGTCTACGACCCCCTCGCCCACTGGGCCTGGGGCGGCGGCTGGGCCGGAGAGCTCGGAGCCCTCGACTTCGCCGGGGGGACGGTCGTCCACATAAGCTCAGGCTTTGGCGCCCTGGCCCTGGCCATGGTCATCGGCAGGAGGATGGGGTTTGGCGACCAGGACATGGAGCCCCACAACATACCCATGACGATGCTGGGAGCCGCCCTCCTCTGGTTCGGGTGGTTTGGGTTCAACGCCGGCTCCGCCCTGGCCGCCAACGGCCTTGCCGCGAGCGCCTTCGTGGTGACGAACACCTCTGCGGCCGCCGGAGCCCTGGCGTGGCTCTTCGCATCCTGGGTGAAGGGGAAGCCCAGCGCTCTGGGGATGGTGAGCGGCGGTATCGCGGGGCTCGTCGCCATAACCCCGGCGGCGGGGTTCGTCGACCCCCTCTCGGCCCTGGCCATCGGCGCGGTGGCCGGAGTCCTCTGTTACAAAGCCCTCCTCTTCAGGGTCGGCAAAGGGCTTGACGAGAGCCTGGACGCCTGGGCTGTCCACGGCGTCGGCGGCCTCTGGGGGGCCCTCGCCACGGGGATCTTCGCCGTCGAGGCGGTGGGCGGACGCTCCGGCCTCCTCCAGGGGAATGTAGACCAGCTCATCGCCCAGGCGATCGGAGCCGGTGCAGCGGTCGTCTACGCCTTTGCAGTGACCTACGCCCTGGCGAAGGCGGTCGACGCGACGATGGGGCTGCGGGTAACAGAAGACGAGGAGTACGTCGGCCTGGACATCTCCCAGCACGGCGAGAAGGCTTACGCCTAGAGGGGAGAGAAGAGCGTCGAGAGACTCGTAAAATCCTCAAGATAGGTGATCAGCGATGATGAAGGTTGAAGCCGTGATCCGGCCCGAGAGGCTGGACCAGGTCAAGAAGGCCCTTGAAGAGAAGGGCTTTGTGGGGATGACCGTCTCCGAGGTGACGGGCCGGGGTGAGCAGAAGGGAATCAAGCTCCAGTTCAGGGGGAGGACGATGGACGTCGACCTCCTCCCCAAGGTCAGGATCGAGCTGATCGTGAAGGACGAGGTCATCGACGATCTCATCGAGACGATCACCGCCGCCGCACGGACAGGAAAGCCCGGCGACGGCAGGATCTTCGTGATCCCGGTGGCGAGGTCCGTGCGGGTGAGGACCGGCGAGGAGGTGATGTAGAGGCGGACCCGTAGACATCTCTCCCTCCTTCACCTACTTTTCTTTTTATCAAAGATAGCCCCTGGCTATTTTGCTGATGGTGGTCGGAAACCTCGCTGGTGCGGGGCTCGATCTCGCAGGGCACCACATGATACCGGCCTTCATGATCCGTCTTTTCGCGCCTATAGCGGCCTTCATCATGTTCCAGGTAAGGTTTTTCGGGACCGATCACGATCCTGACCCCTCAATCATCACCTCCACGGCGCCCGCTCAGCTCTTCGAGGATAATCTCCTCCTGCTGGAGGTCGATGTCCCCCAACGCGTCGCTCTCGTTCTCGAAGTACGATCCGAAGACCTTGAATAGGTTCTGATAGGGCTCTGAGACGGTCAGCGGCAGAGACTGCCGCTCCCACTCCCCCAGCTCCACGGCCTCCGGCGCACCAATGCCGCCCTCCGGGGTTACCGAGGGCTGGACCTGCTCGTCGCTCTCGAGGGCCTCTCTCTCATCGATTATCCAGCTCTTCAGAAGGTCTGCGTATCTGGACAGCAGTATCGCCTTTCTGATGCCGTCGTTCTGGTAGAAGTCGGGCTCGACCTCGGGGAAGACCACGGCGGCCTCGTCGCCGTCCTCGGTCCCGTTCCTATCTCGGTAGCTCACCCTCAATGTGAGGCTTCCGTTTTCGGAGACCTCTTCGAGCTTGATGAGGACGATCCCGCCCTTCACCTCCCCCTCCTCGGCTTTGGAGGGGAATAGGGTGTTGACCTTCATGATCTCGCCCGTCGCCTCGTCCGCCTCCGGCGATCCGTAGACCTTCTCTATCATGTATCCTGGTGCATCGAGCTGGAGGATTAGGTCGAAGACGAGCGGCGTCACCATGAACTCGAACTCCTCGTCCATCCTCTCTTCAAACTCGCTCGCCGAGTGGACAGAGTAGTAGTTGGCCCCTCGGAATTTCGTTATCTTCTCCACCAGCTCGGTGTTGAAGTCTACCCCCACCCCGATGAAGGTTGTATAGATCCCCTCGGCGGCGTTCTCCTCGAGGATCTCAGATAGTTCGCCCTCTCCGGTCTCGCCGAGGTTCGGCATGGCGTCGGTGATGAAGATTATCCTGTTCTCCCGCTCCGCGGGATCGATCTCGGCGTACCTGCCGAAGGCGGCGGTTCCCTTCTTCATCCCGGCCTCCATGTTCGTCCCGCTGTACTCCTCGATATCGAGGATGGCGTCTTCAACGTTTTCCAGGTCCTTCTCTCCGACCTTCGTCAGGGGCTCGACGACGTAGGCCTCATCGCTGAAGACGACGAGGCCGAAGCGGTCGTCCTCCTCCAGCTGTCCCAGAAGGTCCACCACCGCCTCGTCTGCGATCTCCATCTTCGTCTTGGTCGAGCCCCCGTCCTCTTCGACCTCGATCTTGTTTCCGAACTGGTCATAGTAGTAGTCGCTGAAGGGGCTGCCCATGGAGCCGGAGTAGTCGAGGACGACGACCAGGTTCAGCTTCTTTCTCGAGAAATCGGTGATCCCTGAGTTGAGGCCGACGGACAGGTAGCGCTGAGCCTCTCCGGATATGGGATCTCTCGATATGGCATAGCTATAGGAAGGGCAGAAGAGCTTCTCGCAGGCCTCTATTTGGCCGGTCTCAAAGTAGTAGTCGTAGAAGAGGCCCTCGTAGGTCACGTCCGTCGGCAGGGGCATGTAGCCCTGCTCTATATTCTCCCGGAAGTTCTCGACGTCCTTCGCCCCGCCGACGGCAAGGCCTATCGGTGCGCTGGCAGGGGCTTGCGTCGGTGCATAGCTATACATGGCTGGTGCTCCGACCCCCGATCCTCCGATGCCAGAAGACTTTGAGGCCGCCGGGGCAGCCTCCTCAAAGACGATCAGTTCCTCTCCAACGTCGAACCGGATTTTGTCGCTCTCGGCTCCGGCCAGGCTGTACCAGACCTCATATTCTCCCGGCCACTCGGCCTGGTACCAGGCGCTGTAGCTGCGGCCAGCCTCCGCCTCTTCTGCCGCCAGGAGATAGTCGGTTCCCGTGGGGTATCGGCAGAAAAGCTCCAGCTCGCCGCTCTCGGAAGGCGCCAGCATCAACCTCGCCCAGGCTCCCGGCGGGATCTCCAGGCTCGTCCGCTTCTCCGCGCCGCTGGAGTCGACTATCCATATGCCCCCGGCCTCCTCCTTGGAGAGCCCCTCGTCGGAAAGTCCTTCGGGCGAGGTTGGAGCATTGTAACTGTACCAGTCAGCGTCGTCCCCCTCGTCCAGCTGATCTTGTCCCAGGGCGGGGTCTGTATAGATGAGAGCCGCCGCCGCCAGGCAGATGATCGTCAGAATGGTCCTCATCTCATCATCCTCATTTTTCTCATTACGTCTCACCGACCTCGTAGGCTATCCCGTCGTAGACGACGATCACCAGCTCGCCGAGGGCGAAATAGTCGCCTAGGACCGGACTCTCTCGTATGAGGTCGAAGTACTCCTCGGAGAGGAACTCTACCAGAACCTTCTCCATCTTGGACCCGTCGAAGCTGGTGTCGGTCCAGACGCCGTTTCGGAGGACGAAGGTCTTGCTCCCCACCTCTCTGACGAATTCGCCCGCCTCCAGGGGCTTTTGCTCAGAAGTGCCGCCATCGGCTCCGGCCGTAGGGGACGGGGTGAAGGCGCTGGCGAGAGGCGCTTCCGCCGCCGCCATCCCCCCCTGGAAGGCGGCCTTCTCGACCGCCGACGATCCGGAGGAGGGGGCAGCCGCATCGACGGCCAGCTCCTCTCCGAACTCCCGGCTGATGGCCTTCCTCCCCGATTCTGAGAATATGTCGTCCTCCTCGATCAGGAAAGAGGTGTAGGGGGTGATGATCCCGTACCGGATGCTCAGGGCGACGATGGCGTCCACCAGCTCCTGGTCCTCGCAGTGAAGCCTGATCTCGGTGAGGTAGCTGCCGATGGCCCTGGTCGCCCATAGCCTCGGGATGAACTCGGCCCCGCCTTCCTCGACGAAGTCGATGGCTGGATAGACGATGGAGACCTCTCTTTCGTTCACAGTCCCCGAGAGGGTTATGGTGGTATCGCCGCCGTTCCTGTACCTGCCCACCATCACGAGCTGCGATCCAGCGAAGAGGTCCGGCGCCCTCTCCGGATAGATCTGGTCCGCATCGATCGACCCGAAATCAACCTCAAGGTTCGACAGAACGGGGCGATCTACTTTGACGTAGAAGGCGGATACCGTCTCGTTGATCTTCTGGCCGGGCCGGACGTAGGTGCTGGCGCCTCCGTGGTCGATGGAGAGCTGGTCGAGAAGGTCGGTGTCGACGTCGTCCCCCACCCCGAAGCTGAAGATCCTGGCGTCTTCGGGGGCAGCTTCAGCGACGTTCTCCAAGATCGTCCCCGTATCCTCCACCCCCACCGTGGCGAGGCCGTCGGTGATGAATATCACTGTGGTGGGCCTGTCGGGATCTGCCATCTCGACCGCCTCGAGAAGGGCCCTGTTTATGTCGGTTCCTCCCAAGGGCTCAAGCCCTTCGACGAACTCCTTTCCGTCTTCCCGCCTCGATGCCGGCTCGATCTCTTCGCTGAAGGTCCGAACCCCTGTGCTGAAGGCGACGACGTTGAAGCCGTCCTCGGGGTTCAGGTGGTCGAGGACGTAGACAGCAGCGCCCTTTGCCTGGTCGAGCTTCTCGCCCTCCATGCTTCCCGAGACGTCCAGGACCAGGATCAGGTCTTTTGCCACCACCTCATCGGGCTCGACCTCGACCTTTGGGGCTGCCAGAAGCAGGAAGAAGCCGTCTTCGCCCGGCTCTTTGCGGCTGAGGAGAGAGAGTCCCACGTCCTCGGGGCTCACCGAGTAATAGAGCTCAAAGTCCCGGTCGGGCAGGACGTCGTATTCCTCGAAGTCGAGAAGGGCTGAAAGGTCGTCCTTCCTCTCGACGGAGACCTGGTGGCTCGGCGAGTAGACCGCCCTGATGGGAACCTCCGACTCGACCTCGACGGTCACCACCACCTCTTCGAGAGGCTTTGAGGAGTACCTCTCGGTGCTGAGGGGATAGACGTAGTGGACGAGGCCGTCGTCGAGGGGCAGGACCTGGCTGTACTCCAGCTCTATCCTCCTCTCCTCCCCCGGAGGTATGGGAAAGACGCTCGCCTTAAGAGCCCTCCGATCGACGTACTCGAGGAGTGCGGGGTCGCGCATCCTTCTCACGATATCGTTGTAGATCTCTCGGGCCTCGTCGGCCTCCAGGATCTCGCCCCTCACCGGCTCGCCGTCGATCTCCATGACGAAGTCGCTGACGGCCGCCCCCTCAGGCAGGGGAAATATGTAGGTACCCTCGGCGGTCCAGGGGTTATCGTTGACGAAGACCTGGTCGACCCTGGTGGTGGCGACCTGGTCCTCTATCGTCACCTCGACCCGATGGTACTTGATGGCGAGGGCCTCGTCCAGCTTCACGATCGGAACATCCGGCGGCGGGTCGACGATGATGATCCCGTCGGCTCCCGCCGGCGCGGCAAGCCATAAGGCGGCCAGCATCAAAATCATAATGGAGCAGATTCTCATGATTCCCAGTCCCCGATCAGGGTCCGCTCCTGAAGCCCGGGGCCCAGAAGCGTTCCCTTCGATAACAGTTGATTCTCCCGATGCTAAAAATATTTCGCTCCTCCTCAAAAATGGGGGCGGGGTGGAGGCACCGGCGACGACCCCGTCCACGAAGAGATCGACGACGGGGTGAAGCGGAAACGGAGGCTGCGCTCAGGCCTCAAGATCCTCATCATCGATCAGGCAGGTCGGAACATCGCGGTGCTGTAGGCTTCCCGCCCCTGGCGTGCTGAGGCAAATAACCCTCTCCTCTCTTCTTTTTATAGACCCAGCTCTCAGAAACTACTAGCTCGTCAGTCCGGAACATTAATCGGTGGAAAACCACGCTCAAAACTTCTGCAAATCCATTTGGAAATCTATATATATGTATTGCTTATTAATAAAATAATATAAGCAAAGGAGCACCGCTTTATAAAATCTTTGAAGCAGATTCAAACCCGGAACCTAAGCGAACCAGCCCTCCTATTGCTGCTGCTTCGAGCATCTCTTCTCTGGTGGCTCCGTTCGATGCGGCTACTTTCTTGTGGAATTCGACGCAGGCATCGCATTGAATTGCCGCAGAACATGCCAGTGCGATAAGCGCCTTATCTTTGGCAGAGAGAGCACCGTCTTTCATAATCTCTGATCTCAGGCTGACGAAGGCGGAGTTGACACCTCTTCCCAGGGCTTCTCCAAACCTCACCGGTCCCGGCTTATCTTCAACCATTTCCAACGACCTCCTAACTCTCACTTATGAATTCTCGAACTCAGCATTGGATGGCCGCTAGATATTTCAGCCTCTGGATGGACTCCATCGCTTTTGCAGACTCTTTGGTCCGTTCCTCCTCAATGTGCCTGATGATCTCGTCTACGGGCGTCGTCAGGGTATAGACCTTATGAGGCCGACCTTTACCTTCGCCGCTCTTTACATCTCGCTCATCGACCCAGTTCTCGCGACGCAGTGTACGCATCGCGATGCTAACTTCAGGCTGTCTCAGATCAGTCCCACGTTCGATCTCTTTGGATGTCGCCTCGCCAGCAACTGCCAGGTAGGTTATAACCTTAGCCACGTTTCGTTGAACGCCCAGGCTGTTTAGAAGGTTCACAAACTCGTGGTCATCGTCGTCCAGCACTTCAGCTACTCCTTCTCTCATATTCTAGCTACCCCCTCTATCGCTGCTTTCTCTATATGTATATATTTCTATTATAAATAACTGCTGTATTCGCAGCTCAATATAGAAGGGTGCTGAAAGATTTGAACCTTGAGGGCCTCGGCGATCCCGTAGCCGAGAAGGGGCATGATGGTGTACTGGGCGACGACCCCGACGGCCACCTCCTTCTGCCGGACGAGGATCTCTCTGAACTCCTCGATCCGGAGGTCATCCCCATCCCGAACATTATGACGCCCAGAAGAAGCGAGATGTTGGGATGAAAGACTCAAAAGGTCGAAGGACGGAAAAGGCCGATGACCGCCGCCAGGAGCACCCAGAAGGCGAAGTAGCGGCTGGCGATCAGGCTCAGAATATTCAAGGCGCTTTGAACTATAACATCATCGTCTCGCCAATATCGGTCGCCGATCTCGGCCGCTGTTTTCTCATTTCTCTTTCTCATTTCTCTTCCGGTTTTTGTAGATCTCCCTCAGAACCTCCCGGTGCATCAAGGCGACGGCGTCTCCGAGGATCCCCATGAAGAATAGCTGAAATCCGACGATGATCAGAAGAGATGTGAGGATCGTCAGAGGTATGTGTTCTGTCCTGGTGCTGAGCCACTCCCTCAAGACGTACAGGCCCATGAGAAACCCGGCCATGCCGAAGAAGGAGCCCATGAGGCCGAAGTAGAAGAGGGGGTTGTGAGTCTTGGCCATCCGATAGATGGTGACGATGATCCTCGCGCCGTCCATGACGGGGTTGAGCTTCGTTCTGGTGCCTTTGGTCCTCGAACGATAGGTTATGGGGACCTCGGCGATGGCAAGGCCCTTCTTGACGCTGTCGACGGTCATCTCCGTCTCGATCTCAAAGCCCGCCATGGTGAGGTCGAGCCGGTCGATCCCAGAACGGGTGAAGGCCCGGTACCCCGTCAGGATGTCGTTCAGGGGCACGCCGTAGATAATTCTAAAAAAGAAGTTGATGAGCCGGTTCCCCGTCGAGTTGAGCCTCGTGAGGGCCCCTCTCTGGAGGTTTCCGAACCGGTTTCCCATGACTTGGTCGGCCCTTCCCTCAAGGATTGGATCGAGGAGGAGACCGACCTCGGCGGGAAGGTAGGTCCCGTCTCCGTCTATCATCACGATCTGCTCCGAATCGATCAGGGAGAAGGCCTCTTTGAGGGCCTGGCCCTTACCGTGGCCGCTCTGGACGACGACCCTGGCGCCAGCCGCCCTAGCCAGCTCACAGGTTCGGTCGCGGCTGTGGCCGTCGATCACCAGGATCTCTTCAAAGCCCATCGCCCTGAACTCGCCGATCACCTCGGCGACGGCGTCCTCCTCGTTCAACGTGGGGATAAGAATGCAGACGTCTTTATGGCTCAATTTCGATCAGCTCGCGTCGACTTTGGGTCGGACATTTTCGGTTTTTCTCACCTCAGGGCCCCTTTTATGAACCCCTCGAACCTCGTCACCAGCTCGTCTTCGTCCCCTCCCGCGGTCTCGACGTAGAGCCTTATGAGGGGCTCGGTGTTGGAGGGCCTGATGAGGACGCTGTAATCTTCGCGAGAGATCTTGAGGCCGTCGGTGGTGTCCGGCTCAAGAGACGCCAGGTCGCCCGCCAGCCGTCTCATCACCTCCGCCGGGGACCCCTCGATCCTGATGCTCTTCTGGACGTAGGGGTAGTCGGGGATGGAGTCCGCGAGGTCCGATAGCTTCTCCCCTCGCGAGATCACCTCGCCGAGGGCGAGGCTCATGGCGAAGGGGTCGTCGGAGTATTGGAACTCCGAGAGGAAGAAGTGGGCGCTCCGCTCGACGCCCAGGACAGCGCCCTCGTTCTTGACCCGGTTGGCGACGTAGACGTCCCCGACCCTCTCCCTGACGACCTCGATCCCCAGAGGCTCCAGCTCCCGCTCCACGATCATGGAGCAGTCGAAGCCCGCGACCACCTTCTCGCCGGGGCCGTACCTCTCCTTTGCCAGGATCACCGCCACCTTCTCGGGGGTGACGATCCGCCCCCGATCGTCGATGACCAGGCCCCTGTCAGCGTCGGGGTCGAAGCCGACGCCGTAGTCGGCCCCGGTCTCGACGACCAACTTTGCCGCCTCCTTCAGGGACTCCTCGGTGGGGGCCGGGCCCCGACCGGGAAATAGGCCGTCGGGCTCGCCGTTTATCACCCTCGCGTCGAAGTCGAGCCTCTGGTAAAGCATGGACATGCTGCATGCTGAGCCGTTCCCCATGTCCAGGACGACCCTGAGGGGCCGCTCGAACGAAAGCTTCCCCTCGACGTAATCGGCGTACCTCTTGATCGCATCTTCAGGGGAGCGGTCGGTCACCTTCCCATCGCCCTTTCTGAAAGCGCCCCTCTCGTAGAGGTCCAAAATCTCCGTCTCGTGGTAGAGCATCCCGTACCCCTCGGCGGTCCTGAACCGAATCCCGTTATACTCGGGGGGGTTGTGGGAGGCCGAGATGTAGGCCGCGGCGTCAAAGCCTCCTTTCCAGGTCTCAAAGCTGATCATCGATATCGGCATGACTCCATAGCTCTCGACGTTGCAGCCTGTGGATAAGACCCCTTCGAGAAAGGCCCTCTCGACCGAGGGGCCGCTCTTCCTGGTGTCCCTCCCGAGGGCGATCCTGCCGTCGGCGAGGTAGGAACCCAGGGCTTTTCCCACCCTCTTGGCGATATCCTCGGTAAGCTCCGTCCCGTAGACGCCTCGCACGTCATAAGCTCTGAAGACTGTCACAACAATGAGGTCGTCAGTCGATCTAAAATAGTTTTCGAAAGCGGCAACCTCGAACTCGCTATTCAGGTTCGGCCCGGGGCATCTCGGCCGCCCCGACGGCGTGGCCAGATCGTATCGATCTGATCCTCACCTGCACCCGATCGCCCACGGCCGTGCCGGGAACGAAGACATTGAACCCCTCGACCTCGGCTACCCCGTCTCCGGACTTGCCGACGGAGACGATCTCCAGCTCCAGGACGTCCCCCACCTTCACCGGCGATGAAACGAAACCCTGGCCTATGACGTACATCTCGGCGCTCTCCTTCCGAGAGGCTGCCGGCGAGTGGGACTGAGCCCTCCTGAAGTTACCCCTCACTTCCGAAAGATAATCCAAAAAGGCGTCCCCCTGGAAGACCTTCACCAGGAAGTTTCCGCCGGGCCTGAGGACCTCTCCGGCGACCCGGAGGGCCGACCGGGATAGGTCGATGGACCTCGCGTGGTCGAGGGTCCAGTTCCCCGAGAGGTTCGGCGCCGCATCGCAGATCACCACGTCCGCCTTCCCGCCGAGGGCGTCCGTGATCAGCTCCAGGGTCTCGGGAGCGGTGATGTCGGCCTTGATGGTGGTGACGCCATCGATCGGCTCGATCGCCTGAAGGTCGACGCCGACGACTCGGCCGCCCGAGATCTCCTTTGCCACCTGGAGCCAGCCGCCGGGGGCGGCCCCCAGGTCCAAGACGGCATCGCCCCTCCTGATCAGCCGGAACCTCTTGTTGATCTGCTGGAGCTTGAAGGCCGACCGCGCCCGATATCCCTCGGCCTTGGCCTTTCGATAGAAGTAGTCCTTTCTCTCCCTGGCCATCATTGAGGCTTCTTTTCCCAAGGTAATAAAGGGCTGCGGTCTCGCTCGATGAAAAAATCACACAGCTCATCCAAATGTCGGCGCGAGACGAATTTCGATATGATCGATCTTCTAAGTTGAATCCAGCCAGCCGATTATCTCCGTCCCGAAACGGGAGAATATCGTCAGGCCTTTGCGAAATGTCCTGATCAGTTCAGGCCCGTTTCGAACCTGCTTGATGCAAAAGACGAGATGAATGATAAATATTTGTATGAATATTATTCGATAGCTGACAGAGCTTATTTTGACATCCGGGATAACAAAGCATGGCGAAAATTTCGCACCCCCCGATCTCTCAAGAGCTTGTTTCCGATCAAAAAATACGGAAGAGTTTCTCCTCCGCGACAGGGATCTCGAACTTTCCGGGATCGATTACTGCGGCGAAGACTGGATCAGATAAATGAGATCTATACTCTCAGACCTCGATGGTCAGCTAGAAGACGCGGCGAAAAGGTCTAAAGAGATCAGGCCCATCAATAGTATGAGAGTGAGAAGGTGAAGATGGAGACCCAGGACCCAACCTTTGGAGAGGAGCTGGCGGCCCTTTCAAGAATCTCCCTGAGGGCCGCAGAATTGATCCTCCGCAAAAAGGAGGTGGTGGTGGCATCTCACGTAGACGCCGACGGCCTAACCTCCGCGGGGATAATATCGGCGGCCCTCGATCGAGCGAACGTCGAGCGGAAGACCCTATTTCTCAAGCAGCTCGACATTTCTGCCCTGGAGACGATCGCAGACCTGGGGGCTGATCTGGTGGTCTTCACCGACCTCGGGAGCGGGATGCAGTCTGAGATCGTCGAGATGGACCTTTTGGCGGTGGTGGCCGACCACCATCGCCCCCAGGGCTCTGGGGTAGACCACCACATAAACCCTCACCTAGTCGGCCTCGACGGCGCTACGCACTTATCCGGGAGCGGGTCCACCTTCCTCCTCGCCCGAGCCATGGCCAAGGCCACCGGGAACGCCGGGGGAAACGACGACCTCTCCGGCCTTGCCATCGTCGGAGCCGTCGGCGACCTCCAGGACATGGCGAGCGGAAGGCTCATCGGCCTCAACCGGCGAATCCTCGATATCGGCGTCGAGGCGGGGGCCCTCTCCTTCGGCCGCGACCTGAAGCTCTTCGGAAAGCAGACGAGGCCCGTCTTCAAGATGCTGGAGTTCTCGCAGGACCCCTTCATCCCGGGCCTCTCGGGCGACGAGGACGCCTGCATCACCTTCCTCAAAGAGCAGGGGATCAGGCTGAAGGGGGAGAGGTGGAGGCGCTGGATCGACATGAACTCCGAGGAGAAGGCGAAGATCGCCTCTGCCCTGGTCCGACGAGGCCTGCGGGCCGGCCTCTCCAACGCGCAGCTCGAAAGGCTCGTCGGGGAGGTCTACAACCTTTTGGCCGAGCAGGAGGGGACGGAGCTCCGGGACGCCAGCGAGTACTCGACCCTTCTGAACGCCACCGCCCGGTACGGCCACTCGGGCGTCGGCCTCTCCGTCTGCCTCGGCGACCGGGGCAGGGCTCTGGAGGAGGCGAGGCTCCTCTTGAGCGAGCACCGCCAGAACCTGGTCAACGGCCTGAAGCTGGTCAAAGACGAGGGGATGGTGACCCTGGCCCACCTGCAGTACTTCGATGCCGGCGACCGGATCCGAGAGACGATCGTCGGAATCGTGGCGGGGATGAGCCTTCAGACCGCCGACAGGAGAAAGCCGATCCTCGCCTTCGCAAGGTCCGAGGACGGCAAGTTGAAGGTCTCGGCCCGGGGAACCCAGGAGCTGGTGAGGTCGGGGCTCAACCTGGCGGAGGCGATATCCAGGGCCGCAGATAAGGTGC
>CAZHAO010000019.1:0-14850 GCA_964530375.1 uncultured Methanotrichaceae archaeon | reverse complement strand
GGGAGACGGGATGGGGCCTGTTGCAGAACTTGGGGGTCTGGCAGAACTTGCAGCCGACGCCGCAGCCCCGAGTAGTGAACATGATCCCGTAGATGTTCAGCTTCTTCTTGAAGGGGGTTCCCAGGTACTCGATCAGCGGCGGGTGCAAAACCTGGTTCTGCTCGATTTTGCGGCCGAAGTAGGGGGCGACCGTCCCCTCGGCGTACCCCTCGAAGATCCGGTCGAACTTGTCCTGAATCTGAGGCGTCAGGGCGCCGTAGTTTCCTGCCCAAAGCTCCCCGACCTTCCCGGAGGCCCGAGCCGCCTCCGCCATCTCCAGGATCTCGCAGGTCTCGTTGAGGTAGAAGGAGAAGCCCACCACGTCCCAGCCCTCGGAAAGCCGCTTCTTATAATCCTCAAAGGTCGGGTACTCCAAAATCTCGATCTCGGGGATGTTCTGCTTGAGGAACCGGAGGCCAAAGGACTGGAGCCGGGGCCAGTAGAACCGAAACCATTTGGATCGGGCGTTGGAGCCTATGTAGTCGTAGGGCTCGGGATCGTTTTTGTAGACCGTGGTGAAGAGGACTTTGGGGGGCATAATCGGCATTTGCCCGCCGATCGGAGATTAAGGTTACGATTCCCTCCGCCCTCCGTCTTTTCCCTATCATCGCCAGGATAATTAAGCGAGAGGCGAGATACCGAGACGGAAGTGATATTCGATGCTGATATCTACAACTCCAACCGTTGAGGGGAGGCACGTGGTGAAGTACTTCGGGATCGTGAGCGGCGAGGCGATCCTGGGGGCGAACATCTTCAAGGACCTCTTCGCCGGAATCAGGGACATCGTCGGCGGAAGGTCGGGAGCTTACGAGAAGGAGCTGCGCCGGGCGAAGGAGATCGCCCTCTCCGATATGGAGGAGGAGGCGAAGAGGCTCGGCGCCAACGCCGTCCTCAGCGTCGACCTCGACTACGAGACCCTCGGCCAGAACGGCGGGATGCTGATGGTCTCCGCCAGCGGGACCGCAGTCCTGGTGGAGTGAGGTTTTTAGGGAAGCTCCAGGGTCCCCGCGATCCGGAGCTTGCTCCCCTCCAGCTGATGGATGACGGCCCGATCTCCGGGCCGATAGACGATGGGCTTCTCCAGCTCCAGCTTTAGGAGGGGGCGTCTCCAGTCCTCGCCGGACTCGACGGAGACGACCCTCGCCGGGACGAACTGCATCCAGTGGCCGATGTGAAGGACCATCCCCTCCTTGAGGGGCGCGGGCCAGTAGCGGATCAGCTCCGCCTTCGCCGAGATCTTCGACTCGGCCTTCAGGGAGTCGTCCCTTGCCAGGACGTCGCCCCGGTCCAGCTCCTCGGCGTCGATGTTCTTGAGGGCGATCCCCGCCCTATCCCCCGACCGGGCCCAGTCGAAGTCGTCGTCGTGCTTCTGGATCGACCTGACCTGGACCGTCCTCTCGCCGGGGAGGACCTTCAGGGTCTCGTGCTTTCTTATCACTCCCTCGGCCATGGTCCCGAGGATGACGGTCCCTATCCCCCGAACGTTGAAGAAGTGGTCGACGGGGATCGCGCCCCCCCTCTCCTCAGGAGAGGGCGGCTCCTCCGCCAGCCGGTCTGCCTCGGAGAGGAGCCTCTCCCGGAGGGCGATGGGGTCGTCGTCGATCTGCTCGTACCCCTCCAGGACCGTCCCCTTGGCGATGGGGGCGATCCTGCCCGGGTCGATGTAGTTTCGGAGGATGATGTACCCCTCCTTTATCCCCAGGGCCTGGAGCATGATCACGGACTCGCCGAAGGCGGCGTCGATCGCGTCGACGACCAGGATAGCCTTTTTCGCGAGGGATGCCGCAAAGAAGAGGGGCGCGAGCCTTTCGGGGTACCGCGTCGGCTCGACGATGGTGACGGTGCTCTCGCCCCGTTTCAGGTTGTAGAAGGTGATGTCGGTGGAGGTGCCCTTCTTCCCCACATCTTTTGCGTAGCCTGGGGGGCCGAGGACCGCCACGTTCAGGTTTGCCATAGATCGCCGGAGAGAGCCTCTCGGATATTAGGCTTTGCGGTATCTTCGCGCCTATCCGCCGCCCCTCTCAAGATCAGCTCTTCCTCCTCGATGGGTCCATCAACCCTCAAGACGCCTCAAAATCTCAAGACCTTCAGGATCCTCTCGACCCCGCTCCCATCCCCTCCACCACCTCCCGGAGACTTCGGGCATCGGTCCTGACCGTCTCGACCCCGGCCTCGGCGAGGGCGTAGCCGGGACCCTTCCCCTCAAGGCTCTCCCCCGCCACGACGACGTCGGGCTTGTGAGTGAGGAGGAACCCGGCGACCTTCAGCCCCTTCCCCTTCTCCAGGTCCTTGTAGGGGTTCGCGAGGATCTTCTCCCCCTCGACCCTCTCCTCTTCGAGGTTGAAGTCGACGAGGGCGAAGTAGGGCGACTCGCCGAAGTGGGAGCTGATCTCGCCCTCCAGGTTCGCCAGGGCGACGGCGTATCGGAGGTGGGTCCGGGGCCTTGGCTCGTAGTGGATCAGGACCCGGTCGACGTTGGGGACCGCCTCCCTGATGTCCCGCTCGATCCGCTGGCTCGCCAGGTGCGCCCGAGAGAGGTCGGTGATCCTGAAGGAGACCTTCGCCTCGACGAATAGGTATCTCCCCGAGTTTCTGCCGGTCACCTCCTCCACCGCCGAGACCTCGGGGCGGGCCTCGATCGCATCTTCGATCTTCCTCAGGGTTGCCGGATCGATGGAGGCGTCGAGGAGGACCCTCATCCCCGAGACGAGGATCTCCCAGCCGGCCTTGACGATGAAAAGGGCGATGACCGCCGCCGCCAACCTGTCGAGGGGCAGGCCGAAGAACTGCCCCGCCACCGCGGCGAAGACGACCATTTCGGTGAGAACGTCGGCCCGGAACTGGCGGCCGTCGGCGACGAGGCTCGGGGAGCTGAAATTCTTGCCGACCCTCATCTCGTAGGTCCCGAAGAGGAGGGGGACGGGAACGATCGCCGCCACCGCCATCAGGACCCAGCCGCTGTAGGGGACGGCGGCGGTGGCCCCGAGGGCGGCCTCCCGGCCGATCTCGTAGGCGGTGAAAAAGAGGAGGAGGGAGATGATCACCGCCACCAGGTTCTCCACCTTGTATAGGCCGTAGGGGAAGCTCTTGCTCTTCCTCCCCGATATGAAGATCCCGAGGATCAGGGCGGCGGAGCCGAAGACGTCCACCAGGGAGTGGACGGCGTCGGCCTCGAGGGCGAGGCTTCCCGATATCTCCGACAGGAGGAGCTTTATCCCGACGAGGGAGAGGTTAACCAGGAGGGAGAAGACCGCGAGCCTGGATACCGGGTCCTTCCCCGTCCCGCCCGACCCTGAATCGCGAGATTCGTCCCCTGGAGCTTTTGCTCCTCTTTCGCCCCGATCCGTGCCGGCTTCGCTCGTATCGGACATGCTCAAGCTTCCTCTAAAAAGAGATCGGCTCGAAGGGGCTCGAAGGAAAGATAGCCTCTAGATCTGGCCGTCTTTTTTCCGATGGTATCACCAGCTTCATAGCGATGAAAGTTCACAATGATAATCCTAGTCCTACGCGAAGGAGAGATATAATTGACCCGAGGTAAATCTTTCGAATTTGGGGTTCTGGCCGCATCGTTCGTCCTTTTAGCATCCTTTGCCGTTCAGGCTTCCGACCTCGAAAGCCCCCTGACCGAGGAGGAGTGGCAGCTGGCCCGCCTGGTCAACGAATACCGGGAGGAGAGCGGCCTTGTGGCCGTTCCGGTCACAAACTCGCTGACCAAAGTCGCCCGAGCCCACGTCGCAGATCTGAACGCCCACCATCCCGATACAACTACGTATGGAACGGGCGAATGCAACCGCCACAGCTGGTCGAGCTTCGGCGACTGGACGGCGGTCTGCTACACCGGGAGCGGCCAGGCGTCAGCGATGTGGAACAAGCCCCGGGAGATAACCGAGAGCTACACCGGCAACGGCTACGAGATCGCATACTGGAGCGGCCAGGGGGCGACGCCTTCGTCCGCCATGAGCGAGTGGAAGAATAGCGCCGACCACAGCGACACCATCCTCCAGAGAGGCATCTTCGCCGGAACGGTCTGGCGGGCGATGGGGGTGGCCATCGACGGCGAATACGCCGTGGTCTGGTTCGGCGAAGACGTAGATCCAGCGGGCCCCGTCCCCACCACCGACACCCCGGAGGCCGAGGCAGCGTACGCCGGCCTGACCCTCGCGGCCAGGAAGAGGGAGTACGCGCAGGGCGAGACCGTCGAGTTCGTCCTGAGAAAAGCGACCCCTGGCAGCGCGAGCCTTGTTGGGGCTTACTACGAGATCGAGAAGTATGTCGACGGCGAGGGGAGATCCTACTATAAGACGGACCCCGAAAGCTGGCGATTCAAGACGCCGGTCATCGAGTTCGGCGGCGCGGCGAAGGCGATCCAGTGGGACCAGCGCCAGAGGGGCGATCCCGATAACGTCGCCTCCCGGGGCGGGTATCGGATCAAGTTTTTTGCGCCGGAGGCCTTCGACGGCTTTTTGACCGCGGAGTTTGCGGTCGTTTAGGATTATGTCAAACTGGCGGCGGCGCAGCAGAACTGCGGGGCATGCTTCGCGCCGCCGCCTTAGCGTCTTGGTTTTTAGGACCGCCCGCAAACAAGTTTCACTATTAAATCGCATATATGTGTTTAGCTCACCCCAATCAGTATCGTCAAAGCTATTTCTTGCGCTCTCACGTGGGCCTCTTTCTGTGAGTTAATCTCAAGTAGTTGCGGCGATAGATGTTGTTTTTCTAAGCCACAAGTTCTTTGTCGGTGTGAATTCGCTGATCAAAACCAACATCATGCAATCGATTCAGGGGGGAGGAGCTAAACACGTACAATCGCATAATATTGTCCCCAAATATGTGAATACAGCAACTGTTTGTCGGTTATTATGGATGCGGAATATCACATCTTCGCCCTCAAGATCCATCTTTCAAGACCATTTATTTCTTATATTATTTATAAATGCACTTCGAAAGCAATTGCCCCAACGATGCATCTCGTCTCGACTTTGCTTCAAATTTAATGCATCTCTTCATCAGAACCAAATCTGCTCACTCGTATTTGACCTTCAAGTCCTTCAACGTGCTGATGTCCTGATCATCTTCAAGAATCTCGGCCAGCAAGGCCTCGGCCAGCTTCATAATTCCTCCGACCTCTTCTTCACAGGTGATCGTCCAGGGATCGAGGCTTCGAGCTCGGGGGATTCGCGGGTTGCCTTCTCTCCTCCGCTCTTTCACCAGCCATCATGAAGATCACAACGCGCGAAAAGGGTTAATAACTTTTGGAGATAACCAAAAAGCCGCGACGTGAGCGCCCTCTGTTTTTCCATCCGCCGCATCTCCTTCTCCGCCCCCGATGACGTCCGCCGCCAGCGAGCGGAGGAGCTGAAATGGCACAAAAATGATCGAAACATATTTCTTGTAATTGTGACCAACGTCAACCTAAAGGGGGATTTGAAATGAGGCCGAAAAGGATCGCATCTCTGATGCTGCTGCTCCTTCTCCTTCTGCCGGCTTTCGCAAAAGCCTCGCCGGACGAGGCCAGCGGCACCGTCGTCTACGTCGTTGACGGGAAGACCTTCGACGTCAGGATCGAGAAGAACGACTCTCGGATCAGAGCTGGCGTCGAGAGGGTCACTCTCGCGGACCTCGAGGTTCCGGACGATACGGTGAGCGAACCGATCGATGGAGCGATGAATGAGCCGCCAGGACCGGCGAACGAGTCCATCATGGTAGGGGCCAACGAATCGACTCTCGGATCGGCGAACGGGTCGATGTACGGATCGACGAACGGGTCGATGTACGGATCGACGAACGGGTCGACCTCCGACGAGACTTCGGCGAAGGAGCTCGCCGTCGCCATCCTTCTGAACAAGACCGTCTGGCTCGACATCGACGACAGGTCCGAAGGCGGAAGGAACTCCGAAGGGGAGCTGGTCACCGTCCTTTACCTCTCAGGCCTCGACGACCAGCCGGTGATATCTCCCTCCTTCAACAGGATGCTGGTGGACTACAGGATCGCTGAGCTGAACGACTCCGACGAGAACGAGTTCGACCCGGCGGACTGGTGGCCGCCCCAGGAGAACGGCTTCGAGGAGAACGTCAGCGGAGAGGAGGATGCGGCTGGGGCGGAGAAGACCGGCCTCAACATCCCGAAGCCGAACGTCAACTTTACCATCTCGCCGCCGGACGTAAAAATAAACCCCACCAAGCCGAAGGTCGAGGTCAGCCTTTCGGGCCCCGAAGTAAACGTCAACCCCACAAAGCCGAAGATCGACGTCAACCCCACAAAACCCGTCATCGACGTCAACCCCCCCCAGCCGAACGCAACAGAGAACGAGACCTCGGGGAACCTGAGCTCCAACGAGACGACGGCGGAGGCGGCACTTTTGCCCCTGGCCAACTCCAGCGAACCGGTCATCTTGAGGAACTTGACGGCGCCGGTCACCCTGATCAACCCGAGGGGCTCCATAACCCTGATCAACTCATCGGGAGAGGTGACGGTGATCGACCCAGCCCATCCGGTGAAGGTGATCAACTCCACCGATCTGGCGGATGCGGGAAAGGTCAACGAGACGAAGCCCGGCTCCGACCTCGCTGAGCCTCAAAGGGCGGAGCTATTCGTGCCGGAGGAGGCACAGGAACCTGCGGAGTTGAGGGATCCTCGAAAACTCTGATCCGTGAGGATAAAGGTCCCGTTCTCGTCGAGCCTTGCGCGAAACCAGTGGTCTAGGACTGTGGCGTTCATCGCGCTCTGGTTTGTGAAGTTCCCGAGGCCGCTTCGAAAGGAGACCGTCTCAAACCAGGGGGAGGTGTAGTTAAAGGGCCTCTCCCCTCCGGGGCCGATATCGAAGGGATGATATCTCGCCGAGACGTTCCTGGCCACCTCGATCGATTTGTCCCCGAGATCGACCCTGACCGTCTCCATGCTGCTGTAGTTTCCGCTCCCCGTCTCCAGGACCCTCACCTCGGACCCCGCTTCCCCTCGAACGGAAACGACGGTCGAGTTTCTGACGGGCTCCTTCATCCCTTCGCCCCGGGCGGTGAAGATGCATCCGATCTCGTAAGGCTCCTCCTCCGTGGAGTACTCCTCCGAGAGGCTCACAAACCCCTCGCCGGAGATGGAGCGGCTCATGACAAAGCTCCTATCCTGCTTTGGAACCCTCGCCACCAGTTCGAGGTTCCTGCAACTTCCGGCCTCCATATCCCCGAACCTCCAGACCCCGTCCCCTGAGGGCCGAAGAGAGGAGGCGATCGGCTCGATATCGCCATCGAAGTCGACCTCCAAAACTACGTTCTTCATCGTCTTCGGGCCGGGGTTGCAGAGGGTCACGTTCATGGCGACAGTCTCGCCGCGCCTCGCCTCCATGGCGCTCGCATTGCAGTATAGCTCCAACGCGCCGTCGCCCTCCGCCCAGGCCGGCACGGCGGCGGCTCCTCGATCAAACTGAACGCCGGCCAAGAGAAAGATCAGCAGCATCCCATTGAGAAGACTGGGCCTCATGCCTCATCACACCCCATCTCCTCTTCTGCCCTCCTCGGCGAAGAATCTTTGGGCCTTCGATCGTCAGGGTGCGAGGATCCCAACGCTCTCCGACAAGACTTTTATCCTCTCCGGACGACTTTCCGGCATGGCATCCCTTTCGGGAGATGTGGGGGGGATCGAGATGAAAAACCCCGTCATGCTGGCGGCGGGGATCCTGGGGACCACGGGAGCCTCCCTCAGAAGAGCGGCCCGATCTGGGGCCGGCGGCGTCGTCACCAAGTCGGTGGGTGCAGCCCCCAGGGACGGGCACCGGGGGCCGACGGTCGTCCAGGTGGAGGGGGGGCTTTTGAACGCCATGGGGCTTCCAAACCCCTCCTACCGCAGCTTTCAGGAGGAGATCGATATCGGCAGAGAGGGCGGGGCCCCGGTGGTTGCGAGCATCTTCGGCTCCGGCCTCCAGGAGTTCGTGGAGGTGGCAGAGGGGCTCGACGCCGACGGTTTCGAGCTGAACCTCAGCTGCCCCCACGCCGAGAGGTTGGGGGCCGAGATCGGTTGCGAGGCCTGCAACGTCGAGGAGATCACCAGGGCGGTGAAGGAGAGGGTTAAGGTCCCGCTCTGGGTGAAGCTCACCCCCAACGTCACCGACATCGTCGGCCTGGGGCTTGCGGCCCAGCGGGGAGGGGCCGACGGGGTGGTGGCGATAAACACCCTGAAGGCGATGGCGATCGACGTCGAGTCCGGAAGGCCGATCCTCGGAAACCGGTTCGGGGGCCTCTCAGGCCCGGCGATAAAGCCGGTGGCGGTAAGGTGCGTCTACGACCTGGCCTCTGCCCTCGATATCCCTGTGATCGGGGTCGGTGGCGTCGCCACCTGGCAGGACGCCGCAGAGATGATCATGGCGGGAGCCGCGGGGGTCCAGGTGGGGACGGCCCTGGGGCGGGCCGAGGGCTACGGGATCTTCCGGTCCATCGCCGAGGGGCTGCGAGACTACCTGGACAGAAAAGGCATGACACTGGAGGAGCTGAGAGGCCTCGCCAGGAGGTTTTCTTGAGGCCGAAGAGCGCCGAGATAGTCGAGATCGTCCGGGAGACCTCCAGCGTCAGGACGCTGCGGTTCGACCTCGAACTAGATCCGGTCCCAGGCCAGTACCTGATGGTCTGGGTTAGGGGGGTCGACGAGGTCCCCATGAGCATATCTTATCGAAACGGCATCACCGTCCAGCTGGTGGGCGAGGCGACGAGGGCGATCTTCGACCTTTCTGTCGGCGACGGCCTCGGGCTCCGGGGCCCTCTTGGAAACGGCTTTCTCCTCACCGGCAAAAGAATCCTCCTCGTCGGCGGCGGGGTGGGGGCCGCGCCCCTAGCCCTTCTGGGGGAGGCGGCCCGGGAGGAGGGGATGGAGGTCTCGACCCTCCTCGGCTTCCGGTGCTGCGACGACCTTCTATTTCGGGAGAGGTTTGAGAGGATCGGCGATCTGGTGATAACCACCGACGACGGCTCCGAAGGGATATGCGGCCGGGCCTCAGCGGGCCTCTCGTCCCTGAACCTCCAGGAGTTCGACCAGATCTACCTCTGCGGCCCCGAGCCGATGATGGCGGACGTGATCGGAAGGTGCCGGGGCATGGAGACGAAGATCCAGGCGTCGATCGACCGGTACTTCAAGTGCGGCATGGGGATCTGCGGCTCCTGCGCCATCGATCCATCGGGGATCAGGGTCTGCGTCGAGGGTCCTGTTATCAGGGCGGACCGATTGGTCGGGACGGAGTTTGGCAGGTACAGGAGAGGCCCCAGCGGCCTCAAAAAGTGATGGAGAGGATGGGGGTGATGATCTTTTGATGGCTAGGTTCCGATTCGGAGACGAGGTTTTTTTGGGAGAGGTGAAAGGAAGGTCGATTGGTGCCGGATTAAAGGAGTTTGGCCTCGATGAGGTGGAGCTACTGGCCCCGGCAGAGCCGAGCAAGGTGGTCTGCGTCGGCCTCAACTACGTCGAGCACGCGAAGGAGCTGAAGATGTCTCTTCCGGAGGAGCCGATCATATTTCTGAAGCCCCCCACGGCGGTGATCGGGACCGGCGCCGATATCGTAATGCCCCCCTCGAGCAGCCAGGTCGACTTCGAGGGGGAGCTGGCGGTGGTGATAAAAGATAGGTGCAGATCCGTCCCCGCGAGAGAGGCGGACGATTACATCCTCGGCTACGCGAACTTCAACGACGTCACCGCCCGGGACCTCCAGAGAAGAGACGGCCAGTGGACGAGGGCCAAGAGCTTCGACACCTTCGCGCCGATGGGCCCTTACGTCGTCGATCTCGACCCCTCGAATTTAAAAATCCAAACGAGGGTGAATGGCTTTGTGAGACAGAAGTCCACCACCTCGGACCTGATATTCTCGGTGCCGGAGCTGATCGAGTTTGTGAGCGAGATCATGACCCTTCTTCCCGGGGACGTCATCGCATCGGGAACGCCTCCCGGCGTCGGATCGCTTCAAGCCGGGGACGTGGTGGAGGTGGAGATCGAGGGGCTTGGGACCCTCAGAAACGGCGTGGTCAGGGGAAGCTGATTCGCCGCCAACGTCAGATCGGAAAGAGGAGGGAGTTTCAACCCCTCCGCCGCCTGACGACGAAAACTGCACCGGCTGCCATCAGGATGACGGCTGCGGCCAGGACCATCTTGGAGGTCCCGGAGCCCTTCTCCTCAGGAGGGGTCTCGACGGTCGAGGGCCGGGGCGGGATCTCTGCCTCGATGATGCTCTCCTCGAGGTCGATGACGTCGCCGTCGTTTCCGATGAGCCGGATGGTGAGCTGATAAATTCCGGGGTTCAGGGTCCCGTTCCAGGAGATCTCCACAGTCTCGTCGTCGCCGGCGAGGAGTATCGGAGTCTTCTCCTCGACGCTTGTTAAGAGCGTCCCGTTCTGATAGAGGTCGAAGTTGAGGGAGCCCTCGAAGGGAACCCGGGACCTGCCCATCACCGTGGCGCTGGCGCCGGTCTCGTCCTCATAGGTGTCGGTGATCTCGGCGTCGTCTCTGGCGACAAAGGAGTTCATGAAGGTCCTGGTCTGACCGTTCTTCTTCTCGACGATCTTGACGCGACCTTTGTACTCCTGGCCGTTCTCGAGGAGCTGCTTCCAATCGAGGCTCAGGTCGGAGGGGGAGCCGTAACTTCCGGATATGGGGACGGACTCTTTCTTCGAGATGTAGACCGCCTTGTCGCCCTTGACGAGGGTGTAGTAGATGTCCACCACGGCGAGATCTCCGGAGTAGACGAGGAGGGTCATCCCCCGGTAGTCGGCGTGAGCGTCCCGGACGTCAAACCTTATGTCGACCCTGCCGCCGTAATAGAAGTCGGTGCACCTCTCGGAGACGACCTCGCCCTCTCTCTTCAATTTGGCGCAGGCCTCATAAGAGCCCTCCTCGGCCCCCGAGACGTCCCAGGTCACGATCCACGTGCCGGGACCGTCCAGCGAGAGGGTCCTCGTCTGGATCATCCCCGTTTTTGCCGAAGATAGGTCCACCTTAAGAAGGCAGCCCGCCGCATCCCCCTTCACGGCCACATCGCAGGACTGAAGGTCAGAGTAGACGTCGAAGATCTCCTGACCCTGAGCCGAAACGGCGATTAATACCAGCGTGATCCCGAGCATGAACGGAAGTGACAGCTTCATGGCAACTCCTCGCACCAACCCCATGTAACAGCATATTTGAAATAACCACCGATCTGAGATGGAAGCCTCGATCCGGCGACCCCTCTTACCCTCGACATCGGAAGGAATCCGACCTCCAAAGATCGGATCGAAGGGGTTTAAGACTTTTGGAGAGGTCGGCGCGATCAGAGGTCGACGGTGACCTCTCCTCCGAGGATAACCTCCTCGACGGCGACCTCAACAGACCTGCTCTTCCCCCCGGAAGTTACGAGATAGGGCCCATCGGCTCGGACCGAGCCGTCTTCCTCCGTCGAGTAGGGGACGATCATCTCGTAGCGCCCGTTCTCGGGCGTCGCCGTCTTGGCGTACTGAAAACGCCTGCCCTGGCTAGTGGTCAGGTTCAACGTCGCGACTACCGCCTCGCCCCCCATCGAAGTGCCCGCGATCCTGGCGCCAACGACCCGCTCGAAGATCTTCACCTGATTTGAAGATCCTTCCGGAGGCTCCGACTCGTAGATGAGCCTCAGATGGCTCATCTCCCGGCAGTCGAAGAGGTGGCAGCGGGCGAGGACGGTCTCGGCACAGTGGAGGCCGGATCCGTTCAGTCTGACGCGATCTTCAGGCATTTCGCCCGTCCATAAGGCCATCGCCGAGAGGCCCGATCCGAGCATCTTCGAGTCGGTGATGACGTACAGCGATCTCCTTTCATCCAGGATCTCGAGGGCCTCCTCCTCGTCTCCGGAGAGGAAGAACCGGGCCGCATCCTCGGCTCCGGCCTGAAACCCGTTGGCCACCACCGGCCTTCTCGACCGATAGAGGATCCAGTTGCCCCGATCCCACCACGAGAGGACCCCGTATTCCGGCGTCTGATTCGGATCTCCGAAGCTTCCCGTCTTTTCAGAGTTTCTCTCCAGCCACTGGAGGGGCTCGTTCCAGCCGTCCTCGACGATGGCGGGACGGACCGAGAAGGCCCCCCCAAAGCTCGCCGCCGAGGGGAGGAGGAGAAGGAGGAGAAGGATTTTTGGGATGACTTTGGAGTCCCTTCTGGTCCAGCTCCAGCTGCCGACGATCGCCACCGCCCGGAAGAAGAAGAGGGCCATGAGGACCGACATGCTGGCGGAGAAGACGTACAAGAACCGGTTCTGGAAGACTGCGAGGACGAGGACCGAGACGGTCCAGACCAGGAAGAGGAGCTGAGGCCTGTCGATATCGGACCGCCAGAGGTGGGCAAACCCCATCACAGCTATCGTCAAATTGAACCCCGCTGCGGAGAGGGGCTTTACGGCGGTGTGAAGGGGGACGGCCTCCGCCACCTTCGAGGAGAGGCTGCCGCCGAAGAAGTAGCCGAAGCCCTGATCGAGGAGCTGGGGGATCCCCATCGACGAGCCGAAGGAGTAGGCCGATATCAAGAGCAGGTATCCGAGAACGAGGACCACCAGGGGAAAGGCTGCCCAGGAAAGGTCCCTCTCCAGGAACGGCCGGTAAAGAGCCGAGAGGGCGGCGATCAACAACAAGATCCCCGACGCCGCCAAGAAAGAGGGGAAAAGCCACGCCTCGTTCCAGAAGGGGAAGATCAGGATCAGCGCCGCCCCAAAGGCGACGATGAAGGTCAAAAGGCAGTCCGTCGAGGAGGCCCTTCGGCGGAGGTCGACGGTGGTCTGGATCAGGACGTAGACGAGAAAGATCCCGAGATAGGCGCCAGCTCCGATCCAGGAATAGGCGAGGAATGCCATCAGAACCCCGGCAGCGGCCGCAGACCAGATCCTTTTATGGGGGCTCTTCTGGGCGATGACGAGGCAGAGGAGGATGTTCACCAGAAGGAAGGTCTCAAAGACGTGATGATCGGGCCGGGCGAAGATGGAGGCGCTGGCGTGCTGAGGGTTGACGGCCAGAAATAGGGCAGAGAGGAGCCCCACCCGCTGCCCGAAAAGCTCCCGGGCCAAAAGGTAGAGGGCGACGATGGTCAAAGACCCCAGGATGGGGGGGACGATGGATCCGACGATCTCGATCTCCCTCGATGTTTCGGCCCCCAGGAGGAGGGCCGCCCCTGCGATGAGCTGATCGAAGAGCGGCGGCCACAATAGCTCCAGCCCTCGCGGGTAGTCGAGGTAGGAGTCGAACCAGAGGGTGGAGGGAAAGTGGTCGACGGTGTAGAGGACCCGTCTCATGTGGTAGAAGGAGTCAGAGCCGTAGAATAGCAGATCTCCGCCGACGAGGGCGCCCCTGAGGGGAGCCATCCTCAGAAAAAGGCCGAGAAGGAATATCGCGAAAACAGATGCGAACTCCCGTAAATCTCCTCGATCCAGCCTCGATGACCCCCCGTCGTCTTTCTCACCTCATCATCGGAAAGGGTATTTACAGGTTGTGACGGCCTCGGCTCGGGATTCCAGAGGCAGAGGGGAAAAATGGAGAAGAGAAGAATGAGTTTCAAAAGAAAAAAGTAGAGAAAGGATGGGCGGCTCAGGATATCGCCTTCGCCTTGACTATCACCACGTCCTTCTTGGGCCGATCTCCGGGTCCCGTCTTCACCTTCCCTATGCCGTCCACCACGTCCATCCCGTCGACGACCTCGCCGAAGACGGGATGCATCTTGTCCAAATAGTTGTTGTCGACGAGGTTTATGAAGAACTGGCTCCCGCCGGTGTTGGGGCCGGCGTTCGCCATGGAGATCGTGCCCCTGTTGTTCTTGTTGTGGTCGGTGAACTCGTCTTTGATCGAATATCCGGGACCGCCTCGGCCCGTCCCCGTGGGGTCGCCGCCCTGGATCATGAACCCGTCGATGACCCGATGGAATATCACCCCGTCATAAAATCCTTCGGCGACCAGCTTCTTGAAGTTGCCCGCGGTGACGGGCATGTCGTCATAAAGCTGGATCGTGATATCGCCCATGTTCGTCTCCAGGAGGACCTTCGTCCCCCCGGCCTCCCCTCTCCTCTTTTGATCGTCCTTAGTCATACAACCAGCTCCGAAGATGACGAGCGTTACGAAGACCACCACAACGAGATGAGATCTTGTCCTGGTCATCGGTGAGGAGTGGTTTTCCGGGAAAGTTAAACTTTTCCCGGATTGTCAGAAAAAATCTAGTTCGAGGAAGCCTCGTTTCGAGGCCAGCCGCAGATCGAGGATTGAAGCCGTCCAAGGTCCAAAGAAGAGGCCCCTCATCGAAGAGAGTCCCAAAGAAGCAGGCCTCCAGCCCCTGCCGCCAGGATCCCGAAGACGATCACGGCAGCCCCGAAGTCCTCGCCGCCTGCGAAAAGAGCCCAGCCCTGGAAGACCTTCAGAAATCCCCAGAAGACGAGGAAGGCCGGTGATCGGCTTTATCAACCTGCCCGCGGGCCCTTCCTTCGCCGACCTCGCCCCTTACCTCTCCGCCCTCTTCTCGTCGACGACGATGTAGTCTTTGAGGGCGCAGACCGAGGAGAAGGGTACCAGGATCAGCTTTCCCTCTTTTCGATATCGTGCGGGGTCAAGCTCCGAGTCGGGCTTGACCAAAAGGTCGATCAACCTGCCGGTATCGGGGTCGAGGATGATATTCTCCAGCTCCCCCAGAACGGTTCCCGCCATCGTCACAATCTCCTTTCCGGCGAGGCTCCGGGCGTAGATCTTTGGCATATCTCACCTCACCGATACCCCAGGTAGGAGCCGGGGTCGACTTTGACGCCGCCCCGGAACCGCTCGTTGATCCGCTCGTAGTACCGCACCATGTTCTCCTCGAAGCTGAGC
>CAZHAO010000018.1:0-15347 GCA_964530375.1 uncultured Methanotrichaceae archaeon | reverse complement strand
GGTCCAGGGGCGTCAAAAGATCGGCGGCTACGTTGTACCATCGCTTCGGCATCTCTTCTTCATCCAGCAGAATTTTAGTTTGCAGAATTTATCCCTCCAGAAATGATGAGTTTTGAGGTACTCAAATGTGCAATGCAGTAATGCTGACGGCGTTATTTAAGGGTTTTGGGGATAAGCAATTTCCACGGAGGATCAACAGCAAAAGAGTTATCCTCCAGCTGATAGATGGGGATATTGATGGAACGGAAGCCTTTGAGGATGGGCTCGGTCAAGGAGATCTACGACCTCGGCCGGGAGCTGGAGTTCAGGTTCACGGACAGGATATCCGTCTTTGACAAGGTGATCCCCAGCCTCATCCCCCACAAGGGGGAGACGCTCTGCAGGGAGGGGGTCCACTGGTTTTCGCGGGCGAAGAAGATGGGGATTGAGACCCACTTCGAGAAGTTCCTCCCCCCCAACGGGATGCTGGTCAAGAAGGTGGACGTGATCCAGCCGGAGAATATCAGGCAGGGGGCCGGAAACTACCTGATACCCCTGGAGGTGATATGCCGGTGGTACGCGGCGGGGTCGATCTTTGACAGGCTTTTGGCCGGCAAGGTCAGGGCCGAGGACCTCGGATTTCCGCGAGGTAGGAAAGTCGAGTACGGAGAGCCCCTCCCCGAGCCCTACATCGAGGTCTCGACGAAGCTGGATAGGGTCGACCGGCTCCTCGATCGGGGAGAGGCGCTGAAGATCTCGCGCCTCGCGCCCGAAGAGTACGATTCGATCTGCGATACCGTCCTCAGGATCGACGAGGATATGCGAAGAGAGGTGGAGCCGAGGGGTCTCATCCACGTCGACGGGAAGAAGGAGTTCGCCTTCGATGAGGGAAGGAACCTGATGGTCGTTGACGTCTTCGGGACCGCCGACGAGGACCGGTTCTGGGATAAGGCGAAGTACGAGGAGGGGGAGTTCGTCGACCTCTCCAAGGAGTACGTCCGCCAGCACTACCGGAGGATCGGGTACAAGGAGCGGCTCTACGGCGCCCGGGAGAGGAGAGAGGCCGAGCCCGATATACCGGCCCTTCCCGGGGACGTGATCTCCAAGACGAGCGAGGTATACATCAAGCTCTTCGAGATGATCGCCGGCGAGAAGTTTCTGACCTCCGCCTGAGGAGAGCCTCAGAAATGCCGAGGATGGCAGGGGGGAACTGATGAAGAAGATCGTACTTTTGCTGGCGATGGCGGTGGCTGCCTTTGCCGGCTGCATCGGAGACGAGGCCGCTCCGGGCGGCGAGGTCGAAGCGAGGATGGCGGAGGCGGCCGGAGCCCTCGAATCTTATCGGTTCGAGATCGATATGGACCAGACCGTCAAGTTCAGGAACTTCGAGGGGGATGGGTCCCTGGAGGGGGAGACGATATCCCTCAGGTGGGATGGAGAGATCAACCTCACAGACCAGAGCTCGGCGGAGGTCTCCACCTCCAGGAGAACAACCCTCGCCGGCGAGGAGACCTCCGAGGAGACTGTCGAGGTCTACTTCAAAAACAGCACCCTCTACCAGAAGATGGGAGATGAGTGGATAGGCCTCTTCCAGCCCGATCCAGAGTACGGGATCGAGAAGATAGACCAGCTGGCCCATCTCATGGAGACGATCGAGAGGTCCGAGGTCGTCGTCGAGGGGTCTGAGATGATGGGGGGCGAGGAGGTCTATAGGCTGAAGGTTTTGCCCGACGACGATACAGCCTACGGGATCATGCTGGGGCAGATAAGCTCCGTCGATCCGAGGATCCCCCTGATGATCGAGATGACCGCCCTCTTCGAGAGGGGAAGAGATCTGGACTGGACCGTCTTTGCGTCGAAAAAGACCGGCCTTCCGACGGAGAGCAGGATCTCCGCCGTCTACGTGGCGGGTCCCGGAATCCTGAGGATGCCGCCCGAGTCCCCCGCGAACCTCGAGATCCGGATCGAGACCCTAGAGGTGAGGAGGTTTGGGGGATACAACGAGCCGGTGGTGGTGGAGCTGCCGGATGAGGCGATGGCAGCCCCCGTCCTCCCCACCGACCTTCCGGAGGGCGAGGACGTCTCTTCGTTCTGAAGCAGGAGGCGGCTGGTGCTGAGGGTGATGGGATGAAAGAGAGGCCCGAGTTCTTCTTTTTGAGGGAGAAGCCGGCGATGGCCCTTCTCGCCGTCCGGGACCTGGACCCAGCCTACGCCTCGATGGTAGCGAAGGCGATCGACTCCACCGTCCCTCACACCCTCAAGATCCTCGCCGAGATGGAGGTCCAGGGGCTGATCAGCTCGCGCCCCCAGGGGAGGATCAGGAGGCTCGATCTGACGGAGCACGGCCAGAGGGCGGCATTCGCCCTATCAAGGCTCGTCGAGGTCCTGGGGCCGGAGTCGAGGGGCAACATCGAGAAGAGGCTTGGACGGCTGGAGGAGCTGGTCGGCGATGCTGAGGGTCTCCGCCGTGAGGAGACGGAGCTCCGGCTAGGACCCCTCCGGCGGGACCTGGCGCGGCTGAAGGGATCGGAGGATGAGGATATCCGATCTGCCGCCGAGGCCCTCGACTGGGCTATAACCGAAAGGATACAAAAATAGGGATCGAAGCGTCAAAAGGCTTGACCTCCCCGGGATAACGGCTCTAAGCCTGCCTCCCATCCTCACCCGAACATCCTCTGGGCGCTGGCGTTCATCCCCGCCCTCTCCTGAGCCTCGATCCAGGTGGAGGCCAGGATCGATAGGTCCAGCAGAAACTCGCAGAGGTAGACCTTCAGCTTCTCCGGGTCTTTGATGTTTCTCGTCCTCTCCTGGAATAGGGCCATCGCCTCCCTCTGATCTCTCGCGCTAGGCCAGATCTCCTCCATGTCCTCCCGGGCCTTCAGAACGATCAGCTCCTTATCCACCTCGTTCAGCCCCGTGGCGTCGGGGATCCATCGAAAGGCCAGGGCGAGCCCCTCCGGGGTTATGTCGTGCTTAAAGTTCCTGTACAGGGGGTCTGCCTTCATGTTCATCTTCATGCTCTGCAACTTGATCTCCTCCATCTTCTCGCCGATCATTCTTCAAATCCACCATCCTTTCGCCGACATTCTCGAAAGCTTCAAGTTATATTCAAGCCTCTTCTTTTATAAGGATTATCCATTCTATACCAAAATTATTCACTCTGTTCGGCCCGCGAAGAAGGAGGAGAAGCAGATGAACAGAAAAGAATGGATGCCGGAAAGAAAGGAAAATATATCGAGATGCTACCCCCGCGATCAGGGCGGGGGCCGCCGAGCATCTACTCCAGTTCGTCTCCTTCACTCTGTCTTTAAGAGATGACGATGGTCTTCTTCTCGGTGGTGAAATCCTCGGGGCTGTAGGCCTCCGTCGAGAAAGCCTCTTTCTTTCCAGCGAGAACCTCGCCGTCTCTGCTGAGGGTCAGATCGACGAGGTGGAGGCGGGACGGCGTCTGCTTCATGATGAACCTGAGGGGGTTGAAGCTGAGGGAGACGGTCTGCACCCCCTCCTCCAGGTCCGCCGCCACCTCTGTCCTGTCGATCTCAAAGCCGTCGTCGTCAGTGATCCTTCCGGCGACCTGGTAGGATCCCGGGGTCTGGACCGCCACCCCGACCCCGATGACGATGGAGTCGGGCTTCGTCTCGGTTCCCGACGCCGACCGCGTCTCGTCGACGAACTCTCCGCAAAACCCCGCCGATAGGGGCTGGAAGTCCTGGGGACCCTTGAATATCGTTATGTTTCCCTCGTACCGGTCGATGATGTCTCCCTCGCCGTTGTAGAGGAAGAGGTTTTCAAGGCTGAGGGGCCCACATCGGCCCCTGCTCTCGATCTCGCTGCCGTTGACGCAGACCTCTATCGACCCGTCCTCTTCGAGCCGTTTCGTGCTGCCGAGCCACCCTATCGCAGACCCGTTTCCGTCCAGGAGGCTCCCCTCGACCCGATACTCGCCGGGGATGGCGACGTCGACGCCGACGTCGACGCAGAGCTTCTCAAAGAGGCCGTCGCCGTCACCGTCGATGAGGTCGGTGGCGCTCGTTCCCGTGAGGCGGGCGCCCCCTACGGTGATGCTGATGGGGATGGTGAACCGATCCTCGTCGGATCGGATCTGGATGTACCCCTCCAGGCCGGAGCTCGAGGCGTTGGAGGGGACGGTGATGGTGGCGTTGACCGTCCCTTCCGTCCCGGGGTCGAGCCGATCGGGGCCCGTGGCCGCGACCCAGGACCAGGTCTCCTGGACGTAGAAGGTCGCCTCGAGGTCGAAGGGCTGTTTCTTCTTGGTGGTCACGTGGTAACCGTAGACGATAGCCCTCCAGAGGCCGGGAGATGGATGGGAGGCCCCCACCTCCTCCTCGACCTCGCCGCCGTAGGAGACGTCCACGGGCCTGCCGTTCTCGTTGAATAGGAGGAGGGCCAGGTCGCTGTCGGGATCGTCCCAGTCGAGCCTCACCCCGAGCCTGGTGACGTTCTCAGGGACCTCGATCGGCACAGTCCAGATCACCTTGTCCCCGATGGAGTCGGTCCAATCCTCATTCTCGACGTTCTCCATCATCCCGACGTAGGTGACGTTTGCGAGGGCCGGGCCGCCGTTTCGAAGGCTGAAGGACGCCTCCTTCGTCTCGCCAGGGTTCGCAGAGCCTACAGACCACCTCTTGGGAGAGGTGGCGAGGAGGGTCCGTTCCACCTCCAGGAGATAATCGACCTCGCCGGTGATGTTCCTCGCGTGGGCCGCCACCAGCCACCGGCCCGTGGGGGGAGCCTCCACCGAGACCGTCTCCGAATCGTTATCCTGCACTGCGGGGTGGTACTCGCTGGTGGGGGAGAGGAGGAAGAGGTCCAGGTCCGATTCGCCCTCCCACGAGAGGGTGCACTTCAGCTCGTCGGTGCTCGTCGGAACATCGACGTAACGGTAGTCCCACTCGCCCTTGACGAGGGTGCCGGGGGCCGAGCCCCTTCCGTCCGTCATCTCCATCGGCTCGGCGACCTCGACGGTCAGGGGCACTGAGAATATGACGCTTCCGTTCTCTGCCACGTCGATGGAGCCGGTGTATCGGCCGGGGGCGGCATCCTCGGGGACGCTGATCGAGGCCCCGAAGACCCTCTGGCCGTTGGCGGGGATCTTCCTTGGCAGGGGCTGGACCATCGTCCAGTCGGCCGTGGCCCCCGAGGCGGTGGTGGTGACCTTCGAGATCTCTTTATCGGTGAAGAAGAGGAACCGGGAGTTCCAGTCCACGTCCCCGGGGGCGAGGGCGTACATCTTCTTCTGGAACCGGTCGGCTCCGGTGTCGAGGCTCCCGTAGACGGTGTCGTCGCCGCTGACCCAGAAGTCGCCGTAGACCCACCTTCCCGCCGACCACCGGTCAGGATTGACGCTGCAGAGGTGATCAGTTCCCAAGACCTCGAAGGAGCTCTCGGCGTCCAGAAGGCCCGCCCCCTGGTAGTACGCCTCGTACTCTTCGCCCTGGGTGTTCGATAGCTTCGAGGCGCCCATCGTCAGGGCAGCCTTGACCCCCGCGGGGGTGAGGTTCGGATCCGCCTGGATGAGGAGGGCGGCGACCCCCGCCACCACGGGGGTGGAGAGGCTCGTCCCCGACGCCCCCGCGTAATAGTTGTCGATCTTCCCCTCGATATCGAGGTTCGGCGGCACCGTCGATATCACGTTCACCCCCGGGGCCACCAGGGTCGGCTTGTACCTGCCGTCCCGGAGGGGTCCCGACCCGCTGAAGGCGGCGATCCGATCGTCGAAGTCGGTGGCCCCCACGGTGATCACCTTGACGCCGTCGCCGGGGGACTCGACGCACCCGAGACAGACCGAGGAGGCGACCAGCATTAAGAGAAGAAGCCTCTCGTCCAGGTTTCCTGCGGCGACGCAGACGACGGTCCCCGCGTCCATGGCGTTGTCTGCGGCCATCGATATCGGGGGGTTGCTCTCGCCGAGGTTGAGGCCGCCGAGGCTCATGGTGAGGACGTCGGCGCCGTTCTCGACGGCCCAGTCTATCCCGGCTATGATGTCAGAGATCGCGCCTGAGCCTTGGCTGTCGATGACCCTCACGTTCAGAAGGCTCGCTCCGGGGGCCACGCCCACATACTCTCCGCCGGAGGCGGTCCCCGATCCAGCGATGATCCCCGCCACGGCGGTCCCGTGGCCGAGAAGGTCGTCGGTCGTCCTCTCGGCGTCGACGAAGTTCACCTCGCCCACCACCTTTCCCGCCAGGTCGGGGTGGTTTTTGTCGATGCCGGAGTCGAGGACCGCCACCACCACCCCGGACCCGTTTATGCCCCGGTCCCAAAGGGGCGTTGCGTTCACCCTGCTGGTGGCAGAGAAGGCTTTGTTATCGACGGTGGCGTTCGCCGGCTGGGATATCGTCACGGACCCATCGGGGTAAACCCCCGCGACGTTCGGGTCGGCTGCGAGCCTCCGAAGGATCGACGAGTTTGCCGATCCGGAAACCCCGTTTATGATGGCATAGGTCTGCTTAACATCCAGGCCTTCCGCCTCTTTCTTCGCCCCGTCTTTGAAGATCACTATAACCGGCAGATCCTCTTCGACGTTTCCGATATCGTCTGAAAATAGGCCAAAGGCTTCGCTGATCGGCCCGGCAGGACCCGAAGGCTGACCAGCTTCAGCCGATCCGGATGCTGCCGCCAGGGCGAGCAAAAGGCCGATCGCCAAAATCGGCCTCCATCTCTCCTTCTCCATAAGTTCGACCACTCCCGCTAAGACGCCGACGGCCCCTCAAAGGGGTCGAAGCATCACAGATTTCCTCGTTGGTAGATAATGCTAAATAAACCTGTGGATTTTCTATCCCCGATGATTTTCGGCTGGCTGGTGACGAACGTCCTCTGGGTCGGGCTCGCCCTCCTCGCGGCCTCGGCCCTCTCGGGTCGGCGGGCTCTCGCGGGCGTCGGCTGGATCCTCTTCGGGGTTCACTGGCTGAAGCAGCCGGCCCGCTACCTGGCCATCGGCGACCATTTCAACGTCGGCCTGACCCTGGCGGTGGCCCTCTTCTCCTTCTACATCGGCTGGCTGATCCTCGTCAGGGGCTGCAGTTCTCGCTCCTGCACCTGGGCGGGATCGGCGGTGGCGATAGGGGGCTTCGCCTACTTTCCCTTCGCAGAGCTGGCCCCTTTTCGGGAGGGGCTGATCGGCGGGACCGCTGAGCTGACCCTCCAGCTCTTGAACTTCTTCGGCGTTCCGGCGGCTGCCGGGGGCGGAAGCGTCATCACCCTCTACGGCCACTCAGTGGAGATCGTCCTAGCCTGCACCGCCATCGAGAGCATGGCCCTCTTCGCCGGGGTGGTCCTATCGGTCCAGGCTCCCCCCAAAAGAAAGGCGGCGGCTCTTCTCGCCTCCGTCCCGGTGATATACGGTCTGAACCTCTTTAGAAATATCTTCGTGGTGGTGGCCTACGGCGAGGAATGGTTTGGAGACGAAAGCTTCTACCTCGCCCACAACGTCATCGCCAAGGCGGGGTCTGCCGTCGCCCTCTTCGCCATAGCCTACGTCGTCCTGACCCTCCTCCCGGAGCTCCTCGACATGATCGACGAGCTCGCCTCCGATATAAGGCGCGGCGGAGGTGAGCCGGCCTGAAGCTGGCTCGAGGCTCCGGCCCCTGGGTGGGCTCTCCCCTCCTGGCCTCAGTCCTCCTTTTGGGCCTCGGGATGGGGCCGCTCTCAGGGGCGGCCCTCGCCATCTCGATCTTCATGGCCTTCTTTCATAGGGACCCAGAACGGGTCCCCCTGGGCGAGGGGATGGTCTCTCCCGCCGACGGCCTGGTGGTGGAGGCGTCTTCTGAGAAGGTGGCCATATTCATGAACCATCACCACGTCCACGTCAACAGGTCTCCTCTGGAGGGGAGGGTGGCCGGGATCGAGCATTCGGACGGGGGCCATCGGCCCGCCTTCTTTCGGTCGGCGTCGGAGAACGAGAGGAACCTGATCCTCCTCGACACCCCGGAGGGGACGGTCAGGTTGACCCAGATAGCCGGGTTTTTTGTTCGGAGGATAGTCTGCTACGTCAGCCCCGGCGAGCTCGTGGAGAGGGGGCAGAGGATAGGGATGATCAGGTTTGGGAGCCGGGTGGAGCTCTCGATCCCTCCCGGCTACAGCCTCAGGGTGGCGAAAGGAGACGGGGTGAAGGCCGGAGAGACGGTGGTCGCGGTGAAGGAGAGATGACCGGCATCATAGGGCTCATCAGGCCTCCCGACGGGGCATCCCTCCTGAACGCCTCTTTAGGCTACGGTTCCATCCTGATGGCGTCCGAGGGCGAGTACGCCCCATCGGCGGCGCTGATCCTCCTCGCCATGGCCGCCGACGGCCTCGACGGCCTCCTCGCCCGGAGGCTGGGAGACGGCCCCCTGGGGACTCAGATTGACTCCCTGGCGGACGTCCTCTCCTTTGGGGCGGCTCCGGCCTATCTCGCATGGTCGGCCTTTGGGCCCATCTTCGGGCATCTCTTCTCGGCCTTGGGCGCATTTTTCATCGCCTGCGGGATCCTCCGCCTCGCTCGGTTCAACGTTGCTGAGAGGGAGGGCGAGTTTCAGGGGATGCCCATACCCGGGGCCGGGGCTCTGGTGGCCACCAGCGTCCTTCTGGACGGACCCCTCCTCACGGCCCTTCTGATGGTATCGATCTCTCTATTGATGGTCAGCACCGTCCCCTACCCCAAGCTGCGAGACCCGAGGCTTCTCTTCCCCCTTCTGGCGGTGGGGGCGGCGTCTGCGGCGGCGTGGCACGGAGGCGAGGTCGGTCTATCGGCGGGGGTCGTATTTTTAGCTCTGATCGGCTATCTCGTCTCACCGGTGGTGATAGAGGTATGCCGACGAAGAGGGAGACCGCCGCCTTCGAGGCGGGGATAAAGCTGGGGGCGATCTACCATCAGTTCGTGGGCTCGCCCGTCTCCGTCGATACGGCGGAGAGTTTGGAGACGGCGATGAGAGAGAGCATATCCCTCCAGCCTCACGTGCGGTCCGTCTCGGTAAAGATCGACCGGGAGATGCTGAGGGAGAACTTTTTCGGGTACGGCGAGCTGGCGGGAAAGATGATCAGAGCCCTGGTGGAGATCGATTACGATGGTGAAGTGGTCAGGGCGAAGCTGGAGTACGACCAAGAGACGGACTACCCTCTGATGAGCCTCCTCGACTGAGGGACTAGCCAGCTCACCGAAAATAAGAGAGCGCCGCTCACGGCCATCCCCAGGAGGGGCCATCTCCCGCCGAAGACGAGAGCCGTCCCGCCTCCGCCCAGGAGGGCGGCGAGGGCCCCTTCGGGGGTGAGCCGGAGCCTCTCCCGCTCAAACCCGGCGAGAAGGGGGACGATCAGCCCTCCGGTGAAGACGGTGTAGGCCGAGAGGAGGGACCCTATGATCTCGGGGTGGCGGAGGGCCGAGAGGAGGGCGAGGGACCCCAGGAGGACGGTCCCGCACCGCGAGACCCTCATCATCTCCCTCTCGCCAGCCCCGGGCCTTGCGGCCCTGTAGAGGTCGAGGGCGAAGATCGACGTCGCCGTCAAGAGGGTGGTGTCCGCCGAGGAGATGAAGGCCGAGAGGAGGGCTGCGGCGGCGATGCCCGCCCCCAGGGGGGAGAGGGTCTCGGCCATGAGGACGGGGATGGACTCCTCGGGGCCGATCCCGGGAAAGAGGATCCGGGCGGAGATCCCCAGGCCCGTTATGACGAAGGCGAGGGGGATGAGGAGGAAGGCCGAGGCCAGGGCCGAACGTCTCGCAGTCTTCGGATCTTCGGCCGAGAAGAGCCGCGAGTAGATGTCGGGCCCCACCAGGTAGGTGGACCCCACCACCAGGACGAGGCCGAGGACGTCGGTCCCGTCCCGAGCCGCCGAGGTGGGAAAGCTCGTCCCCGCCAGGACCTCGGGGCCCGTCAGCGGCAAAGCCCTCCAGGAGATGACGAATAGGCCCAAAAGGAGGATCAAAAGCTGGGCTGCGTCCGTCTTCACGATCGACCTCTGGCCGCCGAGGGCGGTGTAGAGGACGAAGACCGCAGCCGAGGCGATCATGAACGCCTCAGTGCTGGGGCCGAAGAGGACGGCCAGGAGCTTGCCCGAGGCCGCGATCTGGGCAGCTATGATCCCGATCCAGGAGACTAGGATCAGGGCCGAGGCCCCCAACCTGACCCTCTGGTCATACTCTTTGCCGATCAGCTCCGGGAGGGTGAAGCAGCCCGTTCTCCTCACCCTCTCTGCCAGGAAGAAGGATAGGACGAGGAGCCCCAGGGTTCCGGAGAGGAGCCACCAGGCTCCCGTCAGCCCCTCTTTGAAGCCGAGGCCCGCCATCCCCAGGGTCGCTGAGGCTCCGAGGATGGTGGCGGTGAGGGTGGCGGTGAGGAGGGCCGACCTCAGGCTCCGTCCGGCGAGAAAGAAGGTCTCCAGGGTGTCAGAGCGTCTCGCCGCCAAGGCGCCGATGGCCATCATGGCAACGAGGTACGAAATCAGCACGAGGCCCGTCAGGCTCGAATCGTCAACCATATTCTCCAGCAGAGGTTTACGAAAGGCATAAACCTTTCGATCCAAACCCCATCCAAACTCTAAATACTATCAGCCTCGATATGGCCCCGATGACTCTGAGAGATCCCTTCGGCCGGAAGGTCACGGGCCTCAGGATCGCGGTCACATCCCGGTGCAACATGAGCTGCCTCTACTGCCACCACGAGGGGGAGGAGCTGGGCGAAGGATCCGGGGAGATATCGGCTGGCGAGATCGTCAAGGTGATCCGCGCCGGGGCCGACCTCGGCGTCAAGAGGGTCAAGTTCACCGGAGGCGAGCCCCTCTTGCGGACCGATCTCGAATCGATCATCGCGAGCCTGCCCGAAGGCCTTGAGATATCCCTCACCACCAACGGGACCCTTCTCGCCGGTAGGGCGAGATCTCTCGCTGAGGCGGGGCTCGCGAGGGTGAACGTCAGCCTCGACTCCCTCGACCCTGAGGTCTACAGTCGGATCACCGGCGGGACCGCTGAGGACCTCCGCCGGGTTTTGCTCGGCATCGACGGAGCCCTCGAGGCGGGGCTCGTCCCTGTCAAGGTGAACATGGTGGTCCTGAAGGAGAACGAGGACGAGGTCTGGGATATGGTGGAGTTTGCGATGGGCAGGGGCGTCATCCTCCAGCTGATCGAGCTTTTGGACCTTGAGGGCAGCGGCCTTGGGGGAGACCTCTTGCAGATCGAGGGGGAGCTGGAGGGCCGGGCGGAGAAGATAGCCACGCGAGACCTCCACCGGAGGCGGAAGTACTTCATCGACGGCGCTGAGGTGGAGGTGGTCCGGCCCATCGACAACACCGAGTTCTGCGCCAACTGCACCAGGCTCCGGGTCACCTCAGACGGAAAGCTTAAGCCCTGCCTTCTCCGAAACGACAACCTGGTGGATCTCGGCTCCGCCGACCAAGAGGAGACGAAGAGGCTGATCGAGAAGGCCACCTCTCTCCGGAGCCCTTACTTCTGCAAAGGGAGCCGTTCCGGCCGGTGTTAGTCGGCTTCTCGGGGAGGCGGGGCGACGCCTTTGGATCATTTCGGAGTCTCCCGTTCTGAAGAGCTGAACATGGGCTCGTAGCCCCGAGGCTCCAACGCCCTTCTTCCCATGCCGGACTCGATCACGGTCTCCCCCTCTTCCAGGACCTTCCCGATGATGGCGAAGTCGCATGCCCCCCTCGCCCTGTCCACCAGGTCGGGGCTCACGGTGAAGACCAGCTCGAAGTCGCCGCCGGCGGTGAGGGCGAGGTCCAGGGCGTCGCCCTCGTCCTCGGCCACCCCGGCAACCAGGGGATCGATGGGTACCTTCTCCTCCTGAACCGAAAAGCCGACACCGCTCGCCTCCGCGAGGTCGAATAAAGAGAGGGCGAGGCCGTCGCTGTTGTCCATCATGGAGGTGACGGATCGTGAGAGGGCGAGGGCCCGCCCCTCCTCCATCCGGGGCGAGGGCAACAGAAGCCTCCTCGTCAGGGCGCTGAGGTCGGGATCTTCGATCACCATCTCCCCTTTTCCCTCCGCCTCCAGGGCGACCCGGAGCCCAGCCCCCGCCGATCCCAGGGTCCCCGTGGTGCAGAGGAGGTCGTTTGGCCGGGCGCCCCGTCGGCGGAGGATCAGGTCCTTTTCGACCTCGCCGAGGGCCGTCCCCACCAGGGTCAGCTCGCCGTGAGAGTCGAGGTCGCCGCCCAGGACCTCCGTTCCGTATCGCGAGGCGCAGTCCTTCATCCCTCTGAATATCTCCTCGACGAAGGAGATCTCCGTCTCCGGCGGGATGCCGGCGGCCACCAGGAGGCCGAGGGGGACGGCCCCCATCGCCGCCACGTCGCTGAGGTTCACGGCGATCGTCATCCAGCCGATCTGCCAGGGGGTCGCGATGGACGGAAAGTCGGCCCTCCGGTGGAGCATGTCCGTCGTCCAGACGAGATACTTTTCGCCATCTTCCGCCACGGCGCAGTCGTCTCTCTCCCTGACCCCCAGGATCTCGGTGATCCTCCGAACGACCTCTCTCTCCCCCCGGCCTTCGCAACTTCGAGCCATCTCAGATCGCCTTTATCGCTTATTTGCTCTCTTATATCATAAGAGTTGCTACTTCAGAATTTAGTCCCCGTTACGGCGCGATCCAATCCCGATATTTTAGCGTTTCACCGAATTTTACCTGGAATAAAATCTTTATACTGGAAGGGCCGTTACGCGCCGCAAGGAGGAAATTGGCAATGTATAAAAGCCTCATAATGGTATTAGCAGCCTTCCTGCTATTCGCGGGAATGGGACTTGCAGATGAGATTGTCGAAGAGGAGACCGTCGACGAGGTCGCCACGGTCGAGTTCACCGGCATTGCGACGGAGCTGTTCTTGGGCGAGATGCCCGGCGCCCCCACCATCTGGACCGTCGATGTCACCGCCGATGAGGAGAACAACTTCTGCAGCGACATGATCAACGTCACCGTCTCTCAGGCGACCCTCGGCCCCTGGGGAACCGTCGACGAGAACGTCACCGCCGGTAACACGGTCGAGGTCTACGGCGCCTGCATAATGGACGAGACCGGATGCATCGCGGCCGTGACCCTCGAGGGATCCGCGGACTACTACCTCGAGCTCGCCACCGAGGAGACTGAGACTGAGGAAGGCGAGGTCGTTGAGGGAGAAGTAGCCGAAGAACCGACCGAGTAAACTCAGCAACGTCAGCCGACTGACTTTTAATGCGGGATCGGGGCGGAAGTGGTGAGAACTTCACCACGACCCTCCATCCGCTTTCTATCAATCGTTTTTCATCAATTGCTTTCTATCAATCGCTTTCTATCAATCGCTTTCTATCAATCGCTTTCTATCAATCTATTTTTATCAATAGATTTTTATTAATATATTTCTATCAATAGATTTCTATCAACATATTTCTATCAATCGTTTTCTTCTATTTTTGACGAAAAGTTTCAAGTATCGGGCGATGCCGTCTCCATCGGAGCTGTTGTAATGGCATCTCCATCGAGACCTTCAATTCGAAACCTCGACCCCCGGGAGTCGAGCCTTCTGATCCGCGAGAGGGAGGACGATCTCGACTTCGTGATCCTGGACGTCAGGACCCCGCAGGGGCATGAGATGGGGAGGATCAAGGATCGGCGAACTTCGACTATCGCTCACCGACCTTTTTGGCGGAGCCGGAAAAGCTCGAAAAAGGCAGGACGTACCTGGTCTACTGCCTGGTGGGGATCAGGTCGAGGAACGCGGCGGATATGATGGAAGAGTTCGGCTTCGAGGACGTCGTCAACATGGTCGGCGGGATCAGGCGGTGGCGCCGAGAGGGGCTTCCGATCGTCTGCCGATAGCCCGATATATCCGGGCCTCCACCACCTTTTTCATGCGCTTTGGAATTGTGGTCACCGATCCCGACGACTGGACCGCGAGGGCGATCAGAGATGGGTTTTCGAAGCTGGGAGCAGACGCGGATTTTCTGAACTTCTCTTCGCTTGCCGCGAGAATCGGGCCTGACCTCCGCCTGCGAGGAAACGGGACCGACCTTCTGGAGCTCGACGGCCTGGTCGTTCGAGACCTGGGGAGGAGCGGGGCCGCCGACGTAGCCTTCCGGTTTGAGGCCCTATCCGCCCTCCAGGAGCTGGGCCTTCCCATCGTAAACCCGCCCTCGGCGATATCGAGGGCCGCAAACAAGTTCGCCACCTCCATCGCCCTCCATCGGGCCGGGGCCCCTCATCCTCGGACCCTGGTGACCACTAGCTTCTCGGCCGCCTCCGAGTTCGTCGCCGAGCACGGCCGGGCGGTCTATAAACCATTATTCGGCTACAAGGGCCGGGGCCTTCTCCTCCTGACCCCCGAGGAGCCGGGCCCTCTTCGAGAGGTTCTCGCCAGAAGCGGCGTCGTCTATCTCCAGGAGTTTCTCGAATCGACGGCCCCGTCCCCCCGGGACATCAGGGTCTTCGTCGTTGGAGAGAAGGTGGGGGGAGCGATCTACAGGGTCGCCCCTCCGGGAAGCTGGATCAGCAACCTGGCCCAGGGGGGCGCTTCCGAGAGGTGCACCCTCACGAATGAGATGGAGGATCTGGCCCTGAGGGCGAACGGGGCTGCGGGGACCGTCTACAGCGGCGTCGACCTCATCGAGACCTCTGAGGGGCTCGCGGTTTTGGAGGTGAACGGCACCCCCTCGGGCCGGGGAATTCATCAGGCCTGGGGGATCGACGCCGGAGAGATGATAGCAGCGCACCTTCTCGAAAGGATGGGCTAGGCCTGTGACGAGCCGTCGGACGAGCCTTGCGGACCGGTCGGGGTGGGGGAACGGTTATTTACCATGCAACTTCAGGGGCAGATCATGTTCACCATACTCACAGGGTCTCAGTTTGGGGACGAGGGGAAGGGGAAGGTCGTCGATCTCCTGGCTGAGAATTACGACGTAGTGGTCCGGTTCCAGGGCGGGGACAACGCTGGCCACACCGTCATCGTCGGGGACAAGACCTACAAGCTCCACCTCACCCCCAGCGGCGTCCTCTTCGGGGCGAGGCTCCTCATAGGGCCCGGCGTAGTCCTGAACCCGCGGGTCCTCTGGACCGAGATCGAGGCGCTCCGGGCCGAGGGGATCCGACCGAACATCGGGATCGACGCCAAAACCAGCATCATCATGCCCTATCACATCGCCCTCGACGAACTCCGGGAGAGGGGGAGGAAGGAGAAGATCGGGACGACGAAGAGAGGGATCGGCTACGCCTACATCGACAAGTTCTCCCGAGATGAGGTTCAGATGAAGGACCTCACCGACCCCGCCCTCCTGGAGGCGAAGCTCGACGAGATAGGACCCGCCAAGGAGAAGGCGATCAAAGATCTCGGCGGCGACCCCTCGGTGGTGCGAGACCCGGCCCTCATCGGCGAGTATCTTGAGGTCGGCCGCTCCCTCAAGG
>CAZHAO010000017.1:0-15518 GCA_964530375.1 uncultured Methanotrichaceae archaeon | reverse complement strand
GAACCCACGGTGTACTGGTAGGGGCTTCCCGAGCCTATGGTGTAAGGCTGAAGGCCGCTGGAACCCACGGTGTACTGATAGGGGCTTCCCGAGCCGATGGTGTATGGTGGAACTGCTGAACTGCAAATGGTATATGCCATCGCTGGCGATAACGTGATGGCAGCCACCAGAAGCGCCGCCGAAACCGCCAAAAATCCTCTGGTCATCTAATCCTTCCTCCGATTCCTCTCTAAACATATTCACATACTGAGCTTAAATATTCTCCCCTCTGACAAGAACCGCCCTGCTGACCGGCTCTCAAGGAACTGAGTATTCTTCACATATATAGACTTTCGTGGCCGGACTCCTCTGGATAATGCCTCCGTCGATTTCTATTTTGAATTTGAAATGAATTTCATATAAATAATTCGTTATCTATCCTGGGAATGGGGGCGTCTCAGGGATCTCGCCCTAAGGCAGCTTTGATGAGGGGCGTTTTCGATCCGGCGTGATTGGGGGTTACGTCTCCGGCATCCGAGATATCGCAACGTCCGAACGGCTCTTGGAACCTGGAGTGTAATGTCCCTCAAGATCGCGGAGGACGATCCCCCTATAACCCCGATCCAACGACCATTGATAGAACTCTCTCGCCCTCTCCAGATCGCCGATGACCCGCTCCTGGGCCAGGAATACTTTTGCAGATAAGGGCTCTCCGGCCGCACCTTTCAGAGCCTCCCTCAATGCTCGTCTCCTCTCGGCGTAGCCCTTATCGATCAGCTCCTCCCCGTTCAGGTAGAGGAGGTCCGATGCCGCGAAGGAGGGGATCGCTGAACCTCTCGGCCTGCCCCTGAGGTTGATCCTTGCCACCATCTCCATCCGGGGGGATATCTTCCCCTGCCGGACGAGGATGAGCTCGCCCTCCATGACGAAGTTTCCCTCGACCATCATCACCTCCTCTGCCAGGTCTGAAAGGGGCTGGGTTACGTTTCGAAGCCGGCTCGAATATATGAAGACCTGGTCGTTGAATTTGTGGACCTGAACCCTCAGCCCGCCATACCAGACGACGTAAGCCGCAAGCCCGGCCCTCGTTATCGCCTCAGGGGGGAGTTTCTCCCGCCCCAGGGGCATGAGCCTGACGGGGTTTGGCGGTGCCAATTTCACCTCGAATATCTCTCCTCGAAAGGCGTCGAGGGCCACCACCCCAAAATCCGGGAGGCGAGCGTACGCCCCCTTTACCATCGCTTCATCGACGGAGAAGGCCTTCCCGATGGCCGCCGAGATTAGAGAAGGCCCCAGGCCCGCCGCCGTCCTTCCCAGAACGGTTCTCACTATGTACTTAGCCTCGAGGGGGGACGCGTTGAGAAAAAGCCCTTTAAGGATGGCCTTCTTTCTGGAAAGGGATCCCGGGCCCTTTTGAGCTGAGATCTGGCGAAGGGCGTCGTAGACGAATGAAGAGTCCATCGTCGCCGGGGCGAGGGTCTGCTGAGACCTGTTCAGGACCATCATCTCGGCTCGATCCTCCAGATCGGGCCTCCCCTCTCCTTCGAACGCCCCCTGAGATGAAAGCTCTTCAAGAACCTCTCCCAGGGTTTCGGGTCCGATCCCCATCTCTCGCAGCTCCCAGGGGGGCCAAAGGCGGCCCGATATGAGCCTGACGACGGGTCGGATCATCTCGGGCGGGATGCTTTTGAGAAGGTGAGCCAAAAGTTTCGCCTTTTCGTCTCTCCGCTCCTCTCTGGACGCCGCGTCCAGAGCTTTTGTTATTTCTATGTAGGGGGGCATCGGAGGCTACCGCTCTATCTTGACGTCCTTCAGCTCTCTGGTCATCTCCAGGATCTGGTCGATGGCGCTGTCCAGATCTTTGATAAAGGTCTCAGTCCGCTCGGTGGTGACGGCCCCCGGCGCCGAGGCGGCGATGAGCCCTTCCTGCTCCAGGACCCTCAGCGAGTATCGGACCTTATGGCTGGGTATCCCCGTCTCTTCGGCCAGCTTGAGGATCCCGATCGGCTCGTTCTCCACCACATATTTGAGGATGATAATGTGCCTTCTAAGCATCTCAAGCTCTCTTTTCACCTTCTCAGTCAGCATATTTTCACATCCAATCTCAGCATCCATCTTAAGCCATCTCGATGCCTTATAATTCCGTCGATTGACACGGTGAGTATTATCCTTTGCGATCTGGACCTCCGCCCCAGTATGATGACCATTTTTTGCTGAAGATTCCCCCTTCATCGCCCAAAAGCAATCATGGTCCATGGATGCGAAGAAGATCCTCATTTTCCATTGATGGGCTGCACCTTCACGATTCAGGATCGACGCTGATTTCATGCCATGGTGCGCGGCATAAAATCAGCGTCTCATCCTACCGCGTTTATTTCGAATCAATAGGTTCATATATGGGGGGCTCATTGCTAGGATTATAAAATCATGAAGAGTTGGACTACGGATGATGGTGCCCCACGGGGTTTTTTAGGTGCAAGGATCTTTGGTGGTCTGAAGATGCTGCGAACCTTGAACTCGGAAGTCGACCTGGGACGGCTTAATCCCCGCGACGAAGAGCTGGTCATGGCCTTTGTGCCCACAAACCGCGAAATCTATAGAGTGCTCCAGGCCTGCCACCAGCTGAAGACCGTTTACATCCATCCGGATACTTTCAAGGAGATGCCGTGTGTCGGCCAGACCCTCCTTTACATGCAGAAGGTAAAATTGGTGGTGGACGCCAACGTTCCCAAAAGCTCTCAAAAAGAGAGGGAGGAGTCCCCCCAGAGCGGAGAGGAGGTCCCCCCCCAACCTCGCCTCCCCGGCCTCGTGATGGTCTTCCGTTGACCTGGTGGCGAAGGGCTTGCCCCAGGATTCATGCGATCCGTCGGGTTGAGAAGCGCCAGGTTTTTTTCGGTCAGGTATCGGACCGCCTTCTCCTCACGAAGTCTATGCCGTGCTTGGAGACGACGCGGCTCTTCTTTTGTTCCTCTTTGCCCAGGATTTGGGGGGACGAGACGCCGGTTACCACCAGCATCGTTCTGATGCCGTTTTCGAGGCTCGGATCGATCTGGGCGCCCCAGATGATCCGGGCGTCGGGGTTGATCCTTTCGTAGACCTCTTCCACCACCGTCTCGGCGTCGGAGATGGTCATGTTCAAACCTCCCACCACGTTGACCAGAGCCGAGGTCGCGCCCGAGATGTCCACGTCCAAGAGGGGGCTTCGGAGGGCTTTGATCACCGAATCTTTGCTCTTCATCTCGCCTTCCGCCTCTCCGAGACCGATCATCGCGACCCCCCCGTTGGACATTATCGTCCTGACGTCGGCGAAGTCCAAGTTAATCAGCCCCGGCCTTGTGATCAGCTCTGCTATCCCCTTGACAGAGCGCATCAAAACCTCGTCCGCCACCTTGAAGGCCGCCTGGAGGGGCAGATCGGGGACGACCTCGAGGAGCCGGTCGTTGGGCACCACGATGACTGTGTCCGAGACCTCCCTCAGCCGTTTCAGCCCCATATCGGCGTTGGCCATCCTTATCGCCCCCTCGGCGGCGAAGGGGAGGGTCACCACCGAGATGGTGAGAGCGCCCAGCTCCCTCGCCACCTCGGCGACGACCGGAGCGGCCCCGGTCCCCGTGCCGCCGCCGAGGCCGCAGGTGATGAAGACCATGTCCGCCCCCTCCACGGCGGCCCTGATATCGTCGATGCTCTCCCTCGCCGCCTCCTCTCCGATGGATGGAAGACTTCCCGCTCCCAGACCCCGAGTGGTGCGCCGCCCGATGAGGACGCGCCTGTCCGCGTTTATGTGAAGAAGGTGCTGGGCGTCGGTGTTCATGGCAAAGAGCTCTGCGCCCTCGATCCCGGTCTCGGCGAGCCTCTCGATGGTGTTGGACCCTCCCCCGCCGCAGCCGATCACCCTTATCACCGTCGTGAGCTGTTCCAGAACCGCGACGAGATCCTCGTCCTTCTCCTTGGCTCTCGACTGGGCTTGTCGGATCTCGAGATCCTCGTCGTCCTCCACGGCTCTTGACGGAGGGGTCCGGCCCTCGAGCTCGGCTCTGTTAAGAGCCTCATCTATAATCGACTTCACGTCCATCACCTGGGCTTCTTCGATTCTGACCATGCAGCTTATTGGTATATGGATTTTTTCATAGTTCCCCTGGAATGGATCTCAAAAGCCCCTCTCCAGAGGCGCTATTGTTACCTCTACGCCCCGCATCACAAAATAAGAGGCAGCAACTCTGCTGCCTCTCATCCATCTCCGCCGGGTCACCCCTCCGATATCTTTCCGCCGACCTCCTTTCTGGTTTCGTTCAGGGAGCTCGCCATCGCCCCGAACCCCAGGCTCATCGATATCAGCTCAATTACAGACCCCGCATAGGGTATGAGGAAGAGGACGCTCAGGACCGCGTAGCCCAGAACGAAGGCAGGAACGTCTCCCACCCTCCTGTTCAGGGTGGATGCGATCCATCTTCCCAGGCTGAAGGAGACGAAGAGGTTTGCGAGCAAGAGGCCGGCGACGAAGAGCGTCAGGAGGAGGAGCCCCAGGGGGATGCCCACGACGCTGATCATCGCTATGACGATCAGGATCGCTGATGCGACGATCAGCCCAAAGCCCAGGAGGGCCTTGACGGGGGGCGATCTCCTCATCTCTCGATCGACGGCGAAAACCCCCCTGGAAAAGAGTTTCAGGATCAGTATGCCGACGATGAGAAAGCCCAGGATCATGAGGATGCTGAAGGTCGAGATGAAGGCCTCGGCCTTCTCCTCGGCCTCTTCCTCCTCCCACATCTTGTACTTGACGTCCCCCGCCGTGCCGGCGTTCTCGAAGCTCCCGGCGCTGACCCAGAGGGTGCCTGTTACGTTCCCGCCGTTGTAGACGTCACCGCCGGAGATGGCGGCGTCCCTTCCTATATTCGAAGGTGAGAGGATCCTCACCGTCCCCCCGGCCATCACCACGTTCCTCTCGACGTCGCCCCGAAGGTCGATCGTCCCTCCAGCGGCCACGATCTTTCCGCCGACGTCGGCGTTGATCTCCACCTCGCCCCCAAAGACGATCAGGTCTTCCTTGATGGGGGCGTCTATCGAGACGGTCCCTCCGACGATGACGGCGCTATCCACCGGAGCGTTGACGTAAACGGTGTTGCCTCCGGCGAAGAGGTCGTCTTCCACGGGGAAGTCGACGGAGACGACGTCGCCGCTCATCTGCTCCAGAGCATCTGCAGATGGAGATAAGGCCAAGATCAATATCAGAAGCAGTCCGTACAGCCATCTCATTCAAATCACCCTTCTTAAAATTGATTTTATAGAATAAGTAAATTATGTTTCAAAAGTACCCAGGCCGCCGAGAATATGGACCTCCGATAACGTCGAACCTTATGCCGGAGCCTATAAAAAGAGGGGTTTTGAGCTCGAACTCAGGTCGCGGCTTTTGCGGCCACACCTCACGAAGAGACCTCGTAGGTCACCACCACCTGAGATCTGACCTCCACCATCCCTGGTTCGGGGTTTTCCATATCGAGGTCCAGCATCCCGGCCCAGGAGGGATCGAAGATGTACATCATCTCGAGAGGGTCGAAGATGGCAGGTTGTTGGCGGATCTGGGGCTGCGAAGGCTCGAATATCTCCAGCCGCTCTCCGAGGACGAGGCCCGCGGCTGAGGCGAGATCTCTCGCCTCCCTCTCGGCGTCTTCGACGGCCCTCTGCCGCGCCTCGGCAACCGCCTCGGTCGCGTCCACCAGATCATACCCCGATATCTCGGCCTCTGCCCCCTCGGCCCTGGCCGTATCGAGGGTCCTGTTGATCAGATCTTCGTCTTCTGCATCGAATCTGATGATCACCTGCTCTTTTACGCGGCTGACGGCGTCGTTCGCGACGATCGCGCAGGTGGTGTTGTTGCAGACCCTGCTGTTGGTCTGGATGCTCTGGACGCTTCTGCCGCGGCCGGACGAGACGTCCTCTCCGGCGATGCCGGCGTCCATCAGAGCCTCTATCGTTCTGTTCAGGGCGTCGGCGTTCTCGATCGATGCCTCGGTGAGGTTCTCATCCTCGGTCGTGACGCTGATGGTGACGAAGACCGTGTCGGCTGGAACGGTGATCCTGCCCTCGCCGACGACGGTCAGGGCGGGGGCGTCCTCAGACGCCCCGGAAAACGTCAAAATTATCAGACCCAATAAAATCGCCATAACCTTCATGGCATTCCCCCAGGTTCTGGCGATGTCAGAGAAGTCCTTAAAGCAAACGGTCGGAGGAGGATCAAAAAGAGCCCCACGGCCAAGTTATTGTAGATCTTCAGTCCAAAAGATGGCCAGAAATCTCCGTTGGATCTGCAAAGAGATGAGACCCCTTGGAACGGCGCACGACCGATAGATGGGGACCCAGGGCCAAAGAGAGGGCGCGATCCCTCTGCCGCTGGGCCGACGGCCTCAGCCACGACGGTTTGAGCTTAGCGGTCCAGGCCCTTCGAAGCTTCAACGAGGCCCGGGGATCGGAGGCAGCGGCGGCCATCTCCTACTACGCCCTCTTCTCCCTCTTTCCTTTTCTGATCATCCTGGTGGTGGTCAGCAGCTCTCTTTTGCAGAACCGGGAGGTCCAGGTCATGATCCTCAACCTGGTGAGCGAGGTTCTCCCTCCTTTAGAGGAGCTGGCTCGGGAGAGCATTGAGAGGATTCTGGAGCTGGGCAGCATTCCGCCAGCTCAGAATATCTTCAAGGAGAACGTCCAGCAGGTCCTGGACCTCAGGGTTCCTGCAGGGGTCGGAGCGGCTTTTGGCCTCATCTGGGCCTCGACTTCGGTCTTCACCGCCCTGGCCACCAACATCAATCGGGCCTGGCAGGGCTCTTCCCGGCGAAACTTTCTGAAGTGGCGGCTCATGGGCCTCGCCATGGCCGGAAGCCTCCTGACGGGCCTTCTGATCCTCTCCCTGATCCTCTCTGGCCTCTTCGGTCTAGTCTCCCGGTTTCTGGCGGGACCCGTTTCCTTCTCCGAGGTGTGGCATATCGAGGTGCTCGGGGAGCTGGTCCCCATGCTGCTCGTATTCCTGACGGCCTCCGTCCTGTACCTCTGGGCTCCCGACGCCGAGGTTAGATGGCGAGAGGCCGGATGGGGGGCGGTGGTGGCCACCTCTTTTTGGGAGGTGACCAAGGTGGGCTTCTCGTGGTATATAGAAAGCGGCTTTGCACGACACCAGCTGGTCTACGGCTCCCTGGGGACGGTGATGGCCCTGATGCTCTGGGTCTATTTGAGCGGCGCGATCGTCCTTTATGGAGCCCACCTCAGCGCCGCCATCGGCCAGCGAAGGCGAGCGCAGGTCAGAAAATGAGAATCGAGAGGGGCGAATCAGGGGCAGGGGATCCATTCCGTCGTCCCTGGAGATGAGCTGAAGTTCGATCCGAGCTTTATCTGCATATCGATGGAGAAGACCCCCACCAGATCGGTGACCCTTCGGCCGTACTCCGCGTGACGGCCCTGGCCCGCCTGGGGGTCCCAGGAGGCCCAGCCCAGATGAGCGCCGCCGGTGTACGCGCCGCTTTCTGCAACGCTCAGAGAAGCCGATGTCGAGTTCAGATCCGACGAGACGTTCTCTGCCATGAGGATGCCCGGAGTGAAGTTCTCTTCTCCTGCCGCCCTCAAGTCGCCTTCAAGTCCTGTGGAGTTGAGGCTGAACCCGACCTCTGGCGACCAGTCGATGACGAGAACGCCAGCCTCAAGCCGATAGAGGCTTTCTGGCTCCGCACCGTCGGCGGCCCCGGCCGAAGGGATGCAGATCGATAGCATTAGACATAGAGCCAGACTCAATCCCCGGGCCAAAGTCGACCCCGAAGGTGACACGCGAAACAACCCCCAGCGACATAGGGATCTCCTGAGGATAAAACGTTTACTGACGACCTTGCCGTCCCCTCTCCGTCAGGTTCTGGTACGCCTCCAGGGCGAGATCCCTCACATCGATCCCCATCTCCCTCGCCACGAGAAGGGCCACGGCGTCCAGGTTCACCAGCCCCTGAAGGGTGTCCTGCCTCTCGTTCACCATGGAGATCGCCTCTTTTCTCGCCATCCCCGTCGCGGATACGATCAGCCGGACGCCCTTCTCGAAGATGTCCTCCTCCTTTGAAGGCCGAAACCCCACGGGGACCTCAGCCTGGTCGTCGTCGAAGGCGGCGGTGACGTAGTCTCCTTCGATCCGGACGAGCCCCTCGTCGGCCGCCTCCTGCAGAAGAGCCCGAACCTTATCGGGGGGACCCCACTTCAGGTCCAGAGAGAGGGCGAAGACGAAGTCGCTCATCTTCAGGCTCTTTTTGCCCCGCTTCTTGAAGGGCGTGGCCACGAGATACGCCCGTTCACGATCCAACCGCTCCACCCGCCCCGGAGTAAGTTATCCCCGCCATAGGTATTTTGGCTCTCCCTTGCGCCAGAAATAGGTGTCGATCGTCAGGGAGGACGATGTCGATCCAACAGGAGATCGAAGATGATCGAAGAGGAAAAGCGATGGAAAAAAGAGAAGGTGCAGATGGGCTAAAGGAGGCCTTTGGACAAAGGCCCCCTGCTATCTGCCGCCGTCTTCAGGCCTTGCTGATCAGATCACCAGACGTAGACCCATATCGGGTTGCTCCATCCGGAGCGGCTTCCCCAGATCGCGATCTGGTGCCAGCCTCTCTGGTCTGCCCTGAAATATCCAAAGCGAGGTCCTGGATACCAGTATCCTCCGTACTCCCACTGCTCATGCCCGTCGGGGTATCTGTCGTAATACCACACATACTGATATTGGTAGTTTTGTGTGATAGTATTCGTCTGCTGGCCATACCACAGGGCTGCGGGGCCGTAAGTCCATCTCCCGCAGTAGTATATCAGATGCTGAAGCCCGCCGTAGCCATAGCCGTAGCCGTAGTATCCCCCATAGTACGCCTGGGTACCGCCGTAATATCTTCCGTAGCGATCCTGGGATCCGCTGTAGTATATTCCGTAGTAATCCGGGCCCCCTCCGTAATAGTCGGAAAGGGCGTCAGGACTTCCGGAATCCAGGGGCTCGTCGAATCCACCGCCCAACGTCGGAATTTCCTCCCAGCCGGGAATGCTCTCCAAATCACTTTCAGAGAGCAGCTCGCCCTCGTCAAAGGAGGATATCGGCAAGCTCGTTGAGGCCAGCGGCGTGTCCATAGGCTGCGGCGAGCCGCCCGGCCTGTCGGTTGTGGGCGGACTATCAGAATACGTCCCCGTGGGAGAATACGTCTCCTTGGGCTCCGAACCGGGCACAGTCGTCGGCGTATTGTACTGCCATTGCCCCTGCCACGAATAATAATTCTCCCAATTATCCCAGTTCTGCCAGGGCTCGTCGTCTGGATCTGGGAACTGACCCGACCACGGCCCACCCTGCTGTGCTGAAGAGATCGCAGCCAAAGACGTCAGGGCTGCGAAGGCCAGCACCAAACCTGTTGCCATCTTTTTCTTCAATTACTCCACCTCACTTTCAGTCCATGGGCTCTGTGGACCGCCGATTTCTTAAGGAGGTGACCCCCTCTCCATAAGCAGACATAGCCCATAAATGTTTTACAACTTCAATATGAGGGGCACAGCATTTATAACTTATCATGATTGTACCCCAAAAGCCCCGGTCCATCGGGCCGGAAAATTCGCCTTTTATCTGAATTTCCGCCGAATCGATCTGCTTTCGATCGAAAAACGCGCCGCAAAGCTTATTCATCTGTACCTCTCCTATCCACCTGCGAATATAATTGATCCGCCCTCTGGTCCACCCTCATGCTGCGTGGATCAAACGCATTGACGTAAGCGAGTTCTCGCCGGCGTTTCCCATCCGGTGGCGATCCGAGCCAGAGCGGGAGAAGGCGCCGATCAGGACTGAAACCAGCCTCTCTGGAGGCGGGCAGACGACGCCCGGCCTCCCAGGCGAGGAGGCGGAGGCGGACCCGTCCGCGATCAACCGAAAGTGGTGCCCCAATGAAGCTGATAAACCTGCTCTCCATCCTGATGCTGCTGGTCTCCGTTTCTGCGGCAGAGCTGGCGGCAGACAGGGACCGATTCGAAGTGGAACTCCATCCCGGCGAGATGACCGAAAGGACTCTGACCCTCGAAAACATCGGCGATAAGCCCGTCTCCGAGATCACCTCGACCCCCGTGGCTGGCGGGGCGAAAGACCTGGTGACGGTGGTGATCCCCGAGTTCGACTCCCTGGGCCCCGAGTCCGAGGACGTCAACGACGAAGAGGAGGTGAAAGTCGATATAATCTTCTCCTCGCCGCCGGAGACGACCCCCGGCACTTATTCGGGGTTCGTTTACTTCTTCGACGATACATCTTCGCTGCCGCTTCGAGCCGAGTTCGAGGTCGAGCTGACCGAGGAGGAGAGCTACGGGGTCAGCCTCAGCATCGACGATGCGAGATCGGCCTCTGCGACCGTTGACCCCGACGAGGCTGCAGAATTCGAGCTGATGGTCAGAAACGCCGGCCTCTTCAGAGATGTCATCTCTGTGGATGCGCCGGACCTTCCCCCCCGATGGACGGCGATCCTCTTTGACGGCGGAGAGGCCGTGGATCTCCCCTACAACCTCACCCTCTCCTCGGGGGTGAGCCGGGTCCTCGACCTGGATATCGCCGGCGAAAGGGCCGGAGATAGCCGGGAGATAGAGATAGTGGCGACCTCCTTGAGCGACCCATCGAAGAACGCCTCGGTGAAGGCGGCGATGGAGGTCAACCAGGAGATCCGGGCGTATGAGACCATTCTCAAGCTTCCGGACGTGATGGTGACCAACCGAACCCACACCGGCTCGATCAAGATCAATCTCAACGTCGACGAGAGGATCACAGTCCAGATGGTGGCGCCGCCGGATCTGATGGTCATGCCCGAAAGCCAGGTCATATCGGTGGGAAAGACGAAGTCCGGGATCGGCGAGTTCACCCTGATGGCCAAAAGGCCCGGCAGGTTCGAGATCGAGTTTATCCTTCACGACTCCTACGGGATCCCCCTCCCCACGGAGAGGGCTGAGGTCTTTGCCATCGAGACGGATACCTTCGCCATAGTGACCGGCGACGACCTCCTCTATCGAGCTCTGGCCCTCTCTTACGCCGAGAGGGAGGAGAACTTCACAGTGCCGGTGGTCACCCTCTCCGGCGGCGAGCTGGACGAGGGCGACGTCGCGGAGCTGGAGGAGCTGCCCCTGGCCAAGATAGTGATCCTGGGGGACGAATCGGTCGTCTCCTCCGAGGTCGAGGCGCGCCTCGCCGAGATGATGCCGACGGAGAGGATAGGCGGCGAGGACGTATGCGAGACCTCATGGCTCATCGCGTCGACCCTCTGGCCAGAGGGCACAAGGGAGGTGGTTCTGACGGGGACCGACGAGGCCGAGGCCTTTGCAGCGTATCAGGAGGCGAAGAAGATGGGCGCGCCCCTCATAATCTGCGGCGGAGCCCTATCTGAGGCCAGCGCCTCCGCTCTTAAAGAGATGAAGGCGGCGGGCCTCTCGGAAGTCCTCATCGTGGGGAGCGGCGTCGATGAGGCCGTTATAGAAGCTCTGAAGGACGCGGGGCTGTCCATCGAGGAGGCGAGATAATTGAGACGCTTTTTGATCTATCTGGCGTTATTTTCGATCATCGCGATCGCCGCTGACGCCCAGCTGGAGAGAGGGACGAAGTCGGGGTCCCTGGAGGAGATCATCCTGGTGGGGGCGGACGACTGGCATGCTCCGGTCGCCGCGACGCCTCTTGCCATCTGGTCGGAAGAGGGCGGCGTCGAGGCGAGGCCCCTCCTCATAATGCCGAGGGAGATCGGGGCGGGAGAGAGGCTCGGCTGGATAGATCAGGCCGACCTCGATCGGTACGGCCCCACCTCCGCCCTCCACGCCATGGCCGCCGCCAACGTATCGGCCCTGGTGATCGACGCCGAGGGCGACCTCGCGAAGAGCCTCGTCGAAGCCGCCCAGAAGGAGGGGATCGAGGCCTATGTCACCGCCACCCTGGAGGTTCCCGAGGACTCCAAGGCGGAGATCACCGATGAAGACGTCCTGGCCGCCGCCGACAAGGATGCGGCCATCGGCCTATTGGCTGAGATGCTCGCCCAAGAGCGGGGGGCTGAAGGGGCCGGAAAATCGGGGGCTGCGCCGGAGAAGTTCGAAGACCTCTATCCCGACTCGGCTCAGATCGCCGTCAGCTCTGCCGGGATCGTCGTCGCCGACCGGCTCTGTCCCGTGAACCCCGACGCCCGAGATCGCCTATTCGACCGGGTCGAAGAGGTGATCGAGGATTACGGCGCCGACGGCGTCATCCTCTACAAATTCGGGTTCGTGGACGAGAGCTACTGCCTCTGTGACGTCTGCAAAGAGGAGTTTTACAACGACACCGGCGTCGACCTCGCCAGGGCCGGGTCCAGCAGCTACAACCGTCAGCTTTGGAGTCGGTGGAAGGAGGAGCAGGTTCTGGAGATCGTCGATGAGGTCAGAAATATGACCCGCGACCTCGGTCCCGTGAAGCTCGGGGTCGCCATCGGCGACCCCTTCGATAGGAGCGAGGGGTACAACTACGCCGAGATATCGGATTACTCCGACTTCATGGTGGTGAGCCCCGTCGCGCCGGCGGACATGAAGGTGGCAGCGGAGATGGCGGCCGCTCCCGTCTACGTCAGGCTCAGCGACGACTACGTCGGGTACACCATATCCACCCAGAACGTCGAGGGGACGGTCGGGTACATCGAGGACCTGGTGGAGGGGGGCGCCGCAGGTATGGTCTTCGAGTACGACGTCGTCTACACCCCTCTCTGGTCGGAGCTGGAGCCCCCCTCCCCGTCGGTCCGATGGCTTTTCGACCGGCTGGAGGGAAGAACCCTGGGCATAGGCGACGTCTTCGAGGACTGCGATTCGAATATCGAGGCCAACGACAGCATCGAGCTGGCGGTCGGGATCGCCTCGAAGTGGGAGAGGTCCCCCGGCGTGGTCATGGTGGGCGACAACTACAGCGCAGGCCTCACCGGCGCGTCCATCGCCTCTTACCTCAACTGGCCGATCCTCTTCGTCGGCGACGATCTCTCGAACTCGACGGAAGACGCCCTCGTCCGCCTCGGGGCGACGACGGTGGTATCTCTGGGCCCCATCTCGAAGGAGGTCCTATCGCGCCTTTCAGACCTCAACCTGACGGCGATCGAGGGGGACGACGAGCTATTGATCGGGGAGATGAGGGCCCGGGGAGACGAGGTGGAGTCGGTGGTCCTCGCCAACTCCCGCGACCTATCGCTCCTCGCCCCGAAGCCAGAGTCGGAGATTAAGAGGACCGAGATCGACGACGACCTCCTTCTGGAGGTCGAGAGAAAACCCGTCGAGATCCCCTCCGATAGCGAGGGCGAGATCGTTCGGCTCAAGGTCACCCTCAAGAACCAGGGCGAGGAGGAGCTGGAGAACCTCTCCCTCACCGACCTGATCCAGCCCGCTCGGATGGTGATCTGGTGGTCTTCGGAATCGGGCGACTTCGACCTCGTCGATCCCCTCACCGGCGATGAGCCTACCGCCGGCGGCGCCTTCTTAGACGGATCTCTCCTGAACTGGACCCTCGATAGTCTCGGCCCCTCCGAGTTCGCCACCTTGAACCTTGAGGTGATGATCCTCCACGCCCTCGACGCCGGATGGACTCAGCCCCTCGACGGCGGGATCTCGGTCACTTACAGCGGCATCGACGAAGACGGCGGAGAGGAAAACGGCATAGACGAAAAAGACCTTGACGGAAACGGCATAGACGAAAACGGGATGGTCAGAGGTGCCGAGGACAGGCCCTTTGTCAACATAACCTACCCGTCCCAAACCTCGCCGGGATGGTCCGAGATCTCCTGGAGGGTGACGAGAGTCCCCCACCACGTGGTTCTGAACTACTACAGCCCCAGCGGCTGGATGGGGAGCCAGACCTTCGAAGACTCTAGTCCTGAGAAGATCTCCACCGCCTCCGTCCTCTTCGGGGTGCCGGGGACATGGACCTTCAACTTGGAGGCCTGGAGGGGGGAGGAGGATATCGATCACAGGACCAGGAACTTCACCGTGGACGTTCGGTCCTCTGCAAGCCCCATCAACGTGACCGCCTTCAGCCACACCAAGATCCCCAAGCTATCCCTCATATCGGCCGAGATGGCCGGGGCGAGGAGGGGGATCTTAGTCGACGTTGCAAAAGATCCCCAGTATCTGGACCCCGCCGAGGTGGAGGAGGACCTCCAGACCCTCGTCGATGACCTGGAGATCTCGCCAAAGTACCTGATCGTGGTTGGGGGTCCCGGATCTCTCCCCTTCATACCCACGGGAGGAAGGCAAGAGGCGGGGGCCTTTGAGTTCGATATTAATAGGGAGTATTCGATCGAGCTGGACGACGACGGCTATCAGGACGTGGCATCGGGGAGGATGATAGGGCTCAGCGTCTACGACGCATCCCAGATGGCGGCAAGAACCCTCGCCTACGATCGGATAAGCGGCGACTGGCGAGGCTCGGCCCTGGTGATATCGTCGCCCACCGACTACCCCACGTGGCCCGCGTCGCCGATCCCCCTCCGGATCGGAGAGTACCTGAGGGCTGCGGGGCTCCTGGCCGAGAACCTCCGCTGGGAGGAGGCAACCTACCAGAGGGTATCATCGAAGATGAACAGCGGCGAGAACATCGTCTGCTTCGATTATCACGGCGCCGAATGGGGCTGGCAGCTCTCCATCTGGGCGCTGATGGACCAGATGATGGACGAGGAGCAGGTGAAGCAGCTGACCCTCGCCCCTCAAACCACCACCACCTCGGCCTGTCTCACCACCAAGTTGAACGGCCGGATAATCCCCTACACCGATGGGATCGACCTGTACATCCCGACGAGGCTGGAGGACTCCCTGGCCCTGGCTTTCCTGAAGGCCGGAGCCGTGAACTACGCCGGAGCGAGCGCCCTCTCCTGGATATTCGTATCAGATGATTATTCGGGAAGGATGTATCAGGCCCTCGTCTTCGAGAACGCCACCATCGGCGAGGCGATGATGGCGGCCAACAACCTTTACGTATCGAAGATCCGGGCCACCGAGGGGATCGAGCTCAAAAATATCGACGAGTCTCAGCCCTGGTACGTCTCCGTCGAAGATATGCTCAATCAGACCGTGAGCATCTACAACCTCTTCGGAGATCCAGCCTTCAGGCCGACGATCCCGAAGACCCCGGACCTCCCTTACGAGATCGAGGTCTCAAATTCGTCGGAGTCGAACGCGACGGCCGAGGTTTCAGTCTCGGTCAAGCCCACTTCCGAGTGGTCGACTGACTGGGTCTACTGGATCGTGGAGGATACCGCCGACGGCTATCTAAGCCTCAACGCACCCCCCGCCCTGGTGGGCGAGGTGATGCTGCCCGAAGATGCTGAAGAGATCGTGGTGAAGGAGAGGGGACGGGCGGTCTGGCACGGCGAAGAGATCGTCGGGGGTGAGAAGAGGGTGGTCTGGCCGGTTTTGAGCCCGGCCATAAACGAGAGCAGGACCTTCGCCGTGGAGTACCGGCTGGTCCCGGGAGAGGTCCAGGTCGTCAACGTCTCGGTGGGCTGGACCCCCTTCTCCCTCCACCTGAGCCC
>CAZHAO010000016.1:11423-15772 GCA_964530375.1 uncultured Methanotrichaceae archaeon | reverse complement strand
CCACGGTGATCGATTCTAACAACGTCGTTTGGAGCCTGGGGGACATGCCGCCGAAGCTGCAGCGGGTCATCGAGATGAACGCCGTCCTGGTGGGGTGCGAGAACCGGCACAACCGCGTCCAGGCGGTCTGGGGATGCGGCGACGAGGAGTGTCAGACCCCCGTCAGCGACTCCTCCGTGGTGGAGCTGATCGACGGCGAGCTTTTGATATCAAGGCACGAAGCCGGGCCGATCGACGACTGCGGCGGAAACTCCACCTTCGTCATCGAGGTGAAGAACGCCGCAGGTCCGACGGTCTACAACGTCAGCATCACCGATGAGCTTCCGGCGGGCCTCGAGTACGTTCCCGGCTCATCTCAGGTGGCGGGAGCTTCGCCAACCTCGACCAACTTCAGCGGCAACCCTCTCGAGTGGAGGTTCGATCAGCCCCAGGGTTGGCCGGCGGGGGCGAGCGCCACCATCACCTTCAACGTCACCGTCACCTCCGACCCCTGCGAGTTTTTGGGCGGCGACTCGGTGGTCAAGGTCAACTTCACAACCCCCTGCGGAGCCAGCGGTGCCGTAGTCGAGAGCGACCTGGCCCTGGACGAGACGAACCCTCACGTCAGCATATCCAAGACTCCGGAGCTGACGGTCGCGGAGGCGTGGACGATAGTGACCTGGACGATCAAGGTCGACAGCGACGGAACCTACCCCGCCAAGAACGTGACCCTCTTCGACCTCCTTCCCGAAAATACCGTTTACGATTCAGCGACCCCTCCTCCCAACAGCACATCGCCCCTCCGATGGGATCTGGGAACTATAAACGTTGGAGATTCCAGGACGATCACCCTGAGCGCGAACATCACCCGCTGCGATGTGGAGAAGGTGAACAACGCCACAGTCTTCTGGGGCTGCTGTCCTGAAGATCAGGGGATGGAGAGCGACGTGGCCTTCCTGAGGACGCCGCCGGTGATCGCCCTCTCCAAGGATCACGGCTACATCGACACCTGCGGCGGAAACTTCACCATCACCATCAACAACACCGGCTCTGCCGCCTACACCCCTGAGGTGAAGGAGGTCCTCCCCGTGGGGTTCGTATACAAGACGGGATCTGCCGTCATCGAGAGCAACAACGCCAGCCATACAGGTTTCGTCAACGAGCCGGCCTTCGACTACTCTCTCGCCAACGGGACGGTGATCTGGGACGGAACGAACTTCGGCCGGGTCTACCACAACGAGACGATAACGATCAGATTCGAGGTGGAGAGCTGTCCAACATGCTGCAACGTCTCCGTCACCCCGAACTCAAACCTCGTCTACTTCAACTACACCAACAAGTGCGGGGATCCCCTATCAGATAACTTCTCCCAGCCGATCGCCCCGAAGCTGGCGGTCCTGGACGTCGAGAAGACGCCGCTGAACCAGACGGTGGGCGGGCTGGCGACGTGGACGATCACCCTCACCAACACCGGCAACGGCACCGCCTATAACGTGACGGTTCTGGACGTGATCGGCGACGGCTTTTTCAACGTCACCGTCGTCGAGGCGGACGGGAACGTGACGGAGAGCGGGTACACCACCGTCGAATGGTCGAACCTGACCCTGGGGATCGGCGGGTACTGGGTCCGGCAGATCACCGCAAGTCCCACCGGCACTGGAAGCCTGGTGAATAACGTCTACGCCTCTGGCGCCTGCGAGAACGGCTGCGTCTACAGCCGGGACGAGGACGCCGCCTACACCGCCCGGATAAACATAACCAAGGACCCCGAGGTCGTGGAGACGATCGGCGGGTTTGCGAACTTCACCATCCAGGTGGAGTACTGGGGCGCGGGCGAAGAGTACAACAACACCCGGATCGAGGACACCCTTCCCGCCGGGCTCAGATATCACAGTTTTGACTGTTTCGATACCAAAGGTTCGTGTGGGACTGAAAACGTCACCGGAAACCCCATCGTATGGGACCTGGGCAACTTCACCGGGAACAGGCTGGTGAGGATCAACCTCAGCACCATCGTCGAGGACGTTTACGGCAACCAGAACGGCACAGTTCTGAAAAACCGGGTCGAGTCCTTCCACGAGGACGATAACGGAACGGTCTTCGACGACGGCGACGACGCGAACGTGACGATCGTGGAGCCGGACCTCGCGATCGAGAAGTCGTCCTCTGTCCCCGCCGGGATCGTCGTCCCCGGCGAGGAGATCAGGTATTCGATCAACGTATCTCACACCGCCGCCAGCAGATCGGACGCCCGCGACCTGGTCATCAACGACACGGTCCCCGAGGGGCTCACCTTCGTTCCTGGCTCCAATTCCTCCACCGTTCCGGCGGCATTTTCGAGGACGGGGCAGAACCTGACCTGGACCATAACAACTCTCAGCCTCGGGACGGGTCACGTCCTCCTGACCTATAACGTGACCGTCGACTACGACGTGGTGGCCAACACCACCTTCACCAACAACGCGACAGTCACCTGGACGAGCACCGAGGGCCCGAACGATGACGAGCGGTTCGGCAACTACGACAATCTCGACGACTACAACGATTCGACGAGCGTTTCAGTCCTGGTCTCGAACTCGACGGAGATGATCAAGCTTCCCGACGGGCTCCGGTACCGAACGATCGGGGATCTGGTCAACTTCACCATCGAGCTCGATCTGCCAAACGCCACCGTCCTGGACCTCTCAGTCAACGACACCCTCCCCGCGGGGCTGAAGTTCAACTCGACGACCTCCATCTCGGCCCCCGCCGGCTTGAGCCCGGTCCCTGGGGTCTCAACCCCCAACGACGGGACGGGGATCGTCTACATCAACTGGAGCTTCGGCACTGTCAACAACTCGAATAACGAGGACATCAGGATCGAGTTCGACGCGATCGTAGCCGACGTTCTCGGAAACCAGAAGGACGTTACCATCATCAACAACTCGGCCCGGGTCGAGTGGAGAGACCTGGCGGGCAAGAACCATACCGAGACCGACGACTCTGGGCCCGTCATGGTCCAGGAGCCCGACCTGAACATATCGAAGTCTATCAGCCCCTCAGGACCCGTCGTCGTCGGCGAGACGCTCAACTTCTCGATCAGGGTTGTCCCCACCGGCGAGAGCAACTCGACGGCCTACGACCTGGTCATCAACGACACCATCCCCGACGGGTTCAGCTTCGTTCCGGGCAGCCAGACCTCAAACCCGGAGGCCACCTCCACCTCTGCGGCAGGCCAGAACGTCAGCTGGACCTACAACCGGCTGGAGATCGGAACGACGGCCATGCTCAACTACTCGGTGACCGTCGACTACGACGTGGTGGCCAACACCACCTTCACCAACAACGCGACAGTCACCTGGACGAGCACCGAGGGCCCGAACGATGACGAGCGGTTCGGCAACTACGACAATCTCGACGACTACAACGATTCGACGAGCGTTTCAGTCCTGGTCTCGAACTCGACGGAGATGATCAAGCTTCCCGACGGGCTCCGGTACCGAACGATCGGGGATCTGGTCAACTTCACCATCGAGCTCGATCTGCCAAACGCCACCGTCCTGGACCTCTCAGTCAACGACACTCTGCCTGAAGGCCTGATCTACAACTCGACCAGCCTCGTCGTAAAAGACAAGAACGGTGTGCCCCTCTCGCCGGCCGAGTCGGTCAGCACCCCCAACGACGGCACGGCCGAAGTCTACATCAACTGGAGCTTCGGCAACTTCGACAACTCGGCGAACCGCGACATCAGGATCAAGTTCGACGCGATCGTCGCCAACGTCTTCGAAAATCAGGCAGGAGATACGATAAAGAACAACTCGGCCTCTTACAGATGGCTCGACAACTCGAGCCTCGTCCACAACGGCTCCGACGAATTGAGCTATCTTGTGATAGAGGAACCCGATCTCGAGATCACGAAGTCGGTCGAGCCCTTTACCGTGGTCAAATTGGGCGACGAGATCAGTTATACCATCGTCGTAAACCATACCGGCTCGAGCGATCACGACGCTTACGATCTGGTCGTAGAAGACGTGATACCCGAAGGTCTCGCCTATGCATCCAACACTTCGACGCCGCAGGCGAACTCTTCGTCCTATTACCCGGCCAACAGAACGATCGTCTGGACTTACGACAAGCTGAAAGATCCCGGCGAGGTCACTCTGACCTACAACGCGACGGTAGATGCGAAGCCGGAAGATCTGACCTTCACCAACAACGCGACGGTCACCTGGACGAGCACCGAGGGTCCAAACCCCTATGAGCGGAACGGGAACGGCACCGGACCCAACAATTACAGCGATTCCACCAGCCTCGAAATCTTCCTCTCCGAGATCCAGGTGAACAAGACCGTCTCGCCCTCGACGGGAGCACCTTCGACGAACGTCACCTTC